>JAEZAF010000013.1 GCA_023430545.1 Chloroflexota bacterium | reverse complement strand
GGATGTGCTAGAATTTCTGACAAGCCAGCGCCTGAAATGGGCACGTCTTTTCCTGTCCAGATTGCACAATAAAGCGGCGCTTCTCACATTGCGATCCGGCAGGCAGGCTGTTATACTATGGGGCGTTTGTGACAAAGGGCGCAAGTCTTCAACCACGCGCTCTGATGATGTGCAGAACCCATAACCGAACTTGGAAACTGGCAGTCGAATGGATCGGCTGCTGCTTACAGCACACCGAAAACGGTTTATTTTCAAAAGGCACGGTTTATGACTAGCGTACTCAATCAGTGGGGTTTTATCGGCATCTTCTTTCTGATCGCGCCGCTACTGCCCGCACTTCCCATTGTGATCGGCGGCCTCCTCAGCCCGCGCAAGCCTAACGCCATCAAGCAGGCGACATACGAGTGCGGCGTTGAGACAGTCGGCGATACATGGGTGCAGTTCAAAGTTCAGTATTATCTCTACGGGTTGATCTTTCTGGTCTTCGATGTCGAAATGGTCTTCCTGTTCCCGTGGGCACTGGCATATACACAGCTCGATCTCTTTGCGTTTGGCGCAGGTCTGCTCTTCATCTTCCTGCTGACCGACGCGCTGTTTTATGCCTGGGGTAAAAACGCCCTGGAATGGTCGTAAGGAGCGCCCGATATGCCATCGACCCCTGCTGCTGCATGTTCTGATCTTGTCAATTCCTTCTCGGCCTGTATGGTGCAGGCGGGATGGGACGCCGGCGTCGCCGAGTTTATCTCGATTCTGCTGGGCGTGGTGATGGTCGCGACCTTCCCGCTGCTGGTCACCATTCTCCTGATCTGGGTGGAGCGCAAGATCGCCGCCCGTATTCAGGACCGTGTCGGCCCGAATCGCGTCGGCCCGTTCGGCCTGATCCAGCCGCTGGCGGATGTCGTCAAGCTGCTCGGTAAGGAAGACATCACCCCGGCGGGTGCTGACAAACTGATGTACAACCTCGCACCGCCGTTCATGGTGGCCTCCGTGCTGCTGATCTGGGCGGTGATCCCCTTTACGCCGTATCACGTCGGTGTCAATCTGGACATCGGCGCACTGTACTTCATCACCGTCGCCTCCATCGGTACGCTGTCCGTGATCATGGCAGGGTGGGCCAGCAACAACAAGTACGCGCTGCTCGGTTCATTCCGTGTGGTGGCGCAGCTCATCAGCTATGAAGTGCCGCTGGCGCTCTCGCTGCTGATCGTCGTGATGATGGCGGGCAGCATGAGCATGGTGGATATTGTCCATGCCCAGTATGGCATGTGGTTCATGTTCACCGCGCCGGTCGCACTGTTCCTCTTCCTGATCTCCTCTCAGGCGGAGACGGGTCGCGGCCCGTTCGACCTGCTCGAAGCAGAATCCGAGCTGGTGGCAGGCTTCAACATTGAATATTCCGGCATGAAGTTCGCCATGTTCTTCGCAGGTGAGTTCATGCACGTTTTCACTAACGGCGTGCTGGTTGCGACGCTGTTCAGCGGTGGCTGGCTTGGCCCGTTTGCGGAAAGTGCGCCGCTGCTTGGCTTCATCTATCTGATGCTGAAGGCCAGCGTGTGGTACTTTATCGCGCTGTGGCTGCGTAACTCGCTGCCGCGCCTGCGCATCGACCAGTTGATGAACTTCAACTGGAAGTTCCTTGTGCCGCTGTCGATTGCCAATGTGCTGATGACCGCTTTCCTGCTGCGCATCACGACCGATCTCGGTCTGGCTCCGGCGGACCCCGGCAACTTCGTCCAGAATTTGCCACAGGCGGCGATCCTGCTGTTCGGAAACGTGCTGATCCTGTTGGGGACGCTGTCATTCCTGCGCAATCAGGGACGGGAAGACCGAGCGCTTGAGGGTGGAGAAGTCCCGGCTTCAGAGTTCCCAGCGATAGCCGCCGGTGACTAACTGAACTGGAAATGACACGAGGCGGTCAGCAGCAGATGCTGCTGACCACCTCGTGATGCAAAGCAAACAGCAAACACAGGGATGCGGTGAGCAGTATGCAGATCTGTGACAATGCGCAGCGGTGCAATTTATACAGGGAAGGCATGCACCGCCATCAGAAAAAGCGCAGCCTTCCCGTTTTTACGAGTTTATTCCACAAGGGACCGGCAGGTGAGATCGGGCGAGTCGCGCACGATCAGCCGGGTTAAAGGAGACGACCATGGTTATAGGTGGTTTATCGTGGGAGGCGATTGCATTCGGCTTCTTCACGATTCTGACCCTGGGCGGTGCAATCGGTGTGCTGACGAACCGTAATCTGGTGCGCGGCGCGGTCTGGCTGATCGTCAGTCTGTTTGGTATCGCCGGGTATTTCGTCCTGCTCAGCGCGCCGTTTCTGGCGGTGGTGCAGGTGCTGGTCTACATTGGCGCGATCGGTATCCTGTTCACATTCGCCGTGATGCTGACGCGCGGGATGACCAATATCACGAATCGCTTCAACGACCAGTGGTGGGTGAGCGGCGGCGTCTCGCTGCTGATGTTCCTGCTGCTGATGGTGGGGGTTATCGTCCCGATCTGGGGGAATGTGGACCCGGCTTCGGCGGCCACCATTGTGGCGAATACGACCGATCTGGGGATCGCACTCGTCAGCGGCAACGGTTATGTGCTGCCGTTTGAGGTGGCATCCCTGCTGCTGACAGCGGCCATGATCGGCGCGATTGTCATCGCCCGTGATGACGAACAGATGTAGACCGGTCAACCGGAAAAAGAGGACATAACGCGATGGTTCCTTTGTGGATGTTTCTGGCAGTAGCGGCAGCGCTGTTCTGCCTCGGGATGGTGATTGTGCTGTCCCGCCGTAATGCGGTTGCCATTCTGATGGGTGTCGAGCTGATGCTGAATGCCGTCAATATCAATCTGGTGGCGTTCTGGCGTTTTCAGACTCCGCTGGTGATGAGCGGGCAGGCATTTGCGGCCTTTGTCTTTGTGGTTGCTGCGGCAGAAGCAGCGGTCGGTCTGGCGATTATCATCGCGGTTTATCGTAACCGCCGTTCGGTGATCGTCGAAGATGTTGACCTGCTGAAGTGGTAAGCGTGAATAATTTAGCAGTGACTGGGCTCCTGGATAGGTTCCCGATGGATAGGTACCTGCATGAATAACCTTTTGAATGATCCAAATTTTCTTCCCTGGCTGATCCCTGTTGGGCCGCTGCTGGCATTCCTGATCATTACGCTGATCACGAACCGCAGCAAGCTCGTCCCGGCAACCGATGAGCATGAATACGGCGGTCATCATCCTGATTATGATGGGATGCTGGTCCCGGTTGTGACGTCGGCCAGCCGTGTGGCGACGATTATCGTCGGCATGAGTGGTGCGATTTCTGCGTGGCTGATCTCGTGGAAAGTGGCGATGGATGCCCTCAATGAAGGGGCTGGCGAGTTCGGTCGCGAAGTCTTTGGCAGCAGCATCAACTGGCTGTCTACCGGTACGACGACGTTCTCACTGGGCGTGCTGATCGATCCGCTGACCGTCATCATGCTGGTGATGGTGCCGCTGGCCGTGACGATGATCTTCATCTATTCCATTGGCTACATGGCACATGACCCGCGTCAGTCGCGCTTCTTCGCGCTGATCTCGCTGTTTGCGGGCGCGATGCTGATGCTGGTGGTGGCGGATAACCTGCTGCTGCTGTTCGCTGGCTGGGAAATCATGGGCCTCTGCTCGTTCATGCTGATCGGGTTCTGGTTCGAGAAGCACACCGCCTATCGTGCGGCGGTGAAAGCCTTCATGACCACCCGTACCGCTGACGTGTTCATGCTGCTCGGTATCGCCTATCTGTATGCCGCAACGGGGACGCTGAATTTCCGCGAGATCCTCTATAACGAAGCGGTGCTGGATATGCTGTCGAGTACACCGGCGATTCTGTTCGGTGGCTTCGGACTGACGGCCTCGGCCCTGATCGGTATCCTGCTGATCATCGGTACGATTGGTAAGTCGGCGCAGTTCCCGCTGCATGTTTGGCTGCCGGACGCGATGGAAGGCCCGACACCGGTCAGCGCGATGATCCATGCCGCTGCAATGGTGTCCGCCGGTATTTACGCCGTGATCCGCATGTTCCCGCTGTTCGAAGCGGGTGGCAACGCGCACGACGGCATCTTTACCTCACCGCTGCTGCTGATGGCGTTTGTCGGCGGGTTTACCGCGCTGTTCGCCGCGACGATCGCGGTCGCACAGAACGACGTCAAGAAGGTGCTGGCGTACTCGACGATTTCACAGCTCGGCTTCATGATGGCCGCACTCGGTATCGGGGCGTACATCGCCGCTGCCTTCCACCTGATTACACACGCGTTCTTCAAGGCGCTGCTGTTTATGGCCTCCGGTTCGGTCATTCACGCGATGGAGCACGGCGAACATCACGTTCACCATCTGCACTCGCACGGCCACGACGATGAGAATTACCCGGTGCTGGCGGCATCAACTGCTGGCGGTGGTACTCACTCCGCCGCGACACCGGCACAGGAACACGCCGCCGATCATCTTGAGTCGCAGGGTGTCCCGGTTGCGGATGCCAGCGGCATCGACGCGCACGGCCATCACATTCACGAAGACCACGGCCACCACACGCATGACGCACACGGCTACGATGAAGCCGGTCACCACTTCGACCCGCAGGACATGATGAACATGGGCGGCCTCGCGAAGCGCATCCCGGTGACAGCGGTCACATTTGTGATCGGTGGTCTCTCGCTGGCTGGCTTCCCGCTGATTACCGCCGGTTTCTGGTCGAAGGACGAAATTCTGGCAGACGCTTACTACGGTCTGACACACGGCTACGGCCCACATGCCTTTGTCTTTGTCATTCTGGCGATTGCCGCCTTCCTGACCGCGTTCTACACCGCACGCCAGCTCTGCCTGACGTTCCTCGGTGAGCCGCGCACGGAAGAAGCCGCACACGCCAGTCTCGGCGGACCGGGCAGCATTATCAGCATCACAATGCAGCTTCCGCTGGTGATCCTGGCCTTCTTCGCGATTTTCGCCGGTTTTGTCGGCGTGCCTGCTGAATTCCCCGTTCTGGGGCCGATCTTCTCATCACATGGCAACCCGTTCTTCCACTGGACCGAGTACACGCTGCTGCCGACCCGCCTGCCTGCGCATCCGCCGTTTAACGCAGCCCCGGTGCTGACCTCGTTCGCGGTCGCGCTTGGTGGTCTGTATCTGGGATGGCTGGTCTATGGCCGTAAGCCGCTGGCAGCCGGTGAGCCGGACCCACTGGTGAAACCGCTTGGTCCGCTCTACAACCTGCTGAAGAACAAGTACTACTTCGACGAACTGTACGAGAAGGTGTTTGTGGTTCCGGCGCAGGTGATTTCCCGTGTCACCGGTGATTTTATCGACCGTGGGATTATCGACGGCTTCCTGCATCTGATTGCCCGTGCAGCTACCTTTACCGGTGATCTGCTGAAGGTCTTCAACCTGTGGCTGATCGACGGCGTGGGTGATGGTATCCCGCGTCTGATGGGCCGCTTCGGTGAACAGCTTCGCTACATTGAAACCGGTCGGGTGCAGCAGTACCTGCTGTTTGTCGCTATCTTTGCCATCTTAATCGGGTTGATTTTTGCGGCATCCGCTGGATTGGCCGGGAGTTAACTTCACTGCCGCACGCGGTCTGGACTGCGGATAGGAGTTTTAGAGACTTATGGATTTGAACGTTTTTGGCATTAACCCTCTTATGGTGCTGGTCTTCGCACCGGCCCTGGGAGCACTCCTGGTCCTCGGACTGGCGAGCCTGACCCCCAGCAAGTCAGTTGCACGCTGGGTGTCGCTGGCGGTGGCTGTGGGTGTCGGCGCACTGTCGGTGCTGGTCTTCAATGCGTATGCCAGTGAAGGTGCAGACTTCGCCATGCTGGCCGAATGGTTCCCGACGATTGGCGCGTCGTGGCATCTGGGGATTGACGGTATCAGCGCGGCCATGCTGCTGCTGACCGGTATCCTCGTGCCGCTGTCGATCCTGATCAGTTGGGAGATCGAAGACCGTGCGGCGGCGCATCTGGCACTGATCCTGCTGTTCGAGACGGGTCTGATGGGTGTGTTTGTGGCCCGCGACCTGATGATCTTCTTCCTGTTTTACGAAATCAGCCTTGTGCCGATCTACTTCCTGATCAAGGAATGGGGCAGCGCGAACCGGCAGTACGCCTCGACCAAGTTCTTCATTTACTCGATTGGTGGTACGCTCGGCATGCTGCTGGCGACACAGCTCATCGGTATGACCGCCGGGACGTTCGACATCGCGCAGCTAACACAGGACTGGCCGAACTTCAGCCCTGAGGGCGGTGTCTTCCTCGGCGCGAATATCGAGACAGTCAAGGCGCTGGCGTTCCTCGGCTTCTTCATCGCCTTTGCGATCAAGGTCCCGGTCTGGCCGTTCCACACATGGCTGCCCGATGCCCACTCCGAAGCCCCGACTGCGGGTTCGATGCTGCTGGCTGGTGTCATGCTCAAGCTGGGCGCTTACGGTTTCGTCCGTCTGGTGATCCCGCTGTTCCCGGATGTCTGGGGCGCGGAGATCGGCTTCCTCGGCCTGCCGGTGACATGGGCAGGGCTGTTCGCCTTCCTCGCGATGCTTGGGATCGTACTGGGCGCGTTCGCCGCGTTCGGGCAGAACGACATCAAGCGGCTGGTGGCTTACAGCTCGGTCAATCATATGGGCTTTGTGGCGCTGGGGCTGGCGGTGATGGCTGCGATCTACGCTGAGGTGTTCCGCACCGGCTCATCGGAGCAGATGCAGGATGCGATCCACGCGACCAACGGCGCGGTCTTCCAGATGTTCAACCACGGCCTGAGTTCTGCCGGGATGTTCCTGCTGGCTGGTGCGATCTATCACAAGACGCACACCCGCGATATGCGTCAGTATGGTGGTTTCTGGGTGAAGGCTCCGATTTACGGCGCGATCTTCATCTTTACCAGTATGGCGAGCCTCGGCCTGCCGGGTCTGAACGGGTTTGTCAGCGAATTTCTGGTGGTGCGCGGCGCGTTCCCGGTCTTCACCGTGCTGACGGTGATCTCGATGATCGGTCTGTTGTTCACCGGTTCGTACATTCTCAAGGGGATTCGGGCGGTGCTTCAGGGGCCGTTTAATCTGCACTGGCGTGACTACAATCTGGAGATCGAGGTGCGCGAGGTGATCGCCATCGCACCGCTGATGGTGCTGATGCTGGTGACCGGCGTGCTGCCGAACTGGATTTTGACGGTAATTAACGAGTCGGTCACGCGCATTATGACCGCACTGGGTTAAGGTGGAAGTATGGCGCAGGGTTTCTCGATTTTAACAATCATTGTCTTTATCCCGATCGTCGCCGGGATTGCGATTCTGTTCATGAATCCCAAGCAGCGCGACCTGATCCGGGGTGTGGCGATCATGGCCGCTGCTGCGATGCTCGCCCTCTCGACGGCGGTTTACTTCAGCTATAACGCCCGCGTGAGCGAACTGGCGGATATGCAGATCCAACTGCTGGAAGGGACATCGGCAACCGTCGATGCCGGTGCAGATGCAGTGGCGACACAGGTCAGCACGGCGGCACTTCAGACCGAAGCTCAGAGCGCTGGTCCGAACAGCGTCGGCACGGAGATGTTCGCCCGCAGTCTGGATTATGTCCAGCGTGTGACATGGGTCGAGTCGCTGGGGATCAGCTATCACGTCGGCGTCGATGGCCTGAGCGCCCCGATGGTCCTGCTGACCGGGATGGTCGCGGTGGCCGGTGTGCTGATCTCATGGCGCATTGAAGACCGCCTGCGCGAGTTCATGGCGTTCTTCATGCTGCTGGTGGCTGGTGTGTACGGTGTCTTCGTCTCGCTGGACTTATTCACCTTATTCTTCTTCTACGAACTCGCGATCTTCCCGATGTACCTGCTGATCGCCGGATGGGGCTGGGTCAAGCTGCGCCAGTATGCAGCAATGAAGCTGACGCTCTACATCCTGATCGGGTCGGTCGTCGCGCTGATCGGTGTGATTGCGATGGTCTTCACGGCCAGCGCGTACTTCCAGACGACGGAAGGCGCGCAGGTGCTTCAGGCGGCCATCGACAGCGGCATCCTGCCTGCAACCGCACAGCCGTTCAGCTTCGACATTATTCAACTGACGCTGGCCGGTGAAAACGGCGCGTTCGGTGTGCCAGGATACTTTGGCATCCAGTCACTGACCTTCGCGGCCTTCTGGTTCCCGTTCATCTTCCTCGGCTTCGCGGTGCTGGCCGGTCTGTTCCCGTTCCACAACTGGTCACCGGATGGTCATGTAGCCGCCCCGACAGCGGTCTCGATGATCCATGCCGGTGTGCTGATGAAGGTCGGCGCATTCGCGGCGCTGCGCGTCGGTGTCCAGTTGATGCCGGAAGGTGCACAGATCCACCTGCCGTGGATTGTGTTCCTCGCGGTGATCAATGTGGTACTGGGGGCGTTCATCGCTTTCCGCCAGCGCGACTTCAAGTACGTCATCGGCTTCTCGTCGGTCAGCCATATGGGGCTGGTCAGCCTCGGCTTCGCGACGATGAATCTGACGGGGATGCACGGCGCTGGCCTCCAGATGTTCAGCCACGGCGCGATGACCGCGCTGTTCTTCGGCTGTGTCGGTATGGTGTATGACCGCGCACATACCCGCGATATCCCAAGTCTGGGCGGGTTTATCAAGCGTATGCCGTGGGTCGGATTTGCGTTTATCATCGGTGGTCTGACCAGTATGGGTATGCCGGGACTCAGCGGCTTCATCGCCGAGTTCCCGATCTTCATGGGGATGTTCGACGCACGCGGAGTGGATCTGAATGTCGGCGGGTCCGCGTTCAGCAATTACTATCCTGTGCTGGCGATTATCTCGGTGATTGGTATCGTGGTCACCGCCGCCTACGTACTCCGTGTTACGGGTCAGGTGTTCTTCGGTGATTTCAATGAACAGCGTTACGCGGATGTCGGGGATATTGCCATCACCGACCGCATCATCCTGCTGCTGCTGGGCGTGCCGCTGCTGGTACTGGGATTGTACCCGGCCATCATGGCACCGATGGTGGAAGCCGGTGTGCGTCCGGTCGTTGCGCTGCTAGGGGGGAGCTTTTAGTTTATGGAAGAGTTCGTATTTTTACAGCATCTTCCCGCCGTCCTGCCGGAAGTTGGCCTGACCATTCTGGCAATCGTTCTGCTGGCTGCGGATGTCGGCTTTCTGTGGATCAGGCCGCTGGCCGAAAGCCGCAAAAACCTGATCCCGTACATCGCAGGCTTTGGGATGCTGGCAATCGCGGTGCTGCCGCTGGTGAGTGTTCCCAACGGTGAGCTGATGTGGGGCGGGATGGTGCGTCACGATGTGCTGGCGCAGCTTTTCAAGACGATGGTGATCGTCGCGGGGGCGTTTACCGCTTTTATGGCCGGGAATGCCCGCGAGTTCGCCCGTAAAGGCGAGTTCTATCTGATCATCGTAGTCTCGACGCTCGGTGCGACACTGCTCAGTGCATCCGCCGACCTGATTATGATTTTCGTCGCGCTGGAGACGATTTCGATCCCGCTGTACATCCTCGCGGCCTTCAGCCGTGATGACCGGCGCTCGGTCGAAGGCGGCGTGAAGTACTTCCTGTTTGGCTCGTTTGCTTCGGCGATCATGCTGTACGGTTTCAGCCTGCTGTACGGTTTCACCGGCCAGACCAATATCTACGCACTGGCCGAATTCCTGTCGTCTGCACCGTTTGAGGGCAATCCGGTCCCGGTGCTGGTGAGCATCGTGCTGGTGGTCGTCGGCTTCGGTTTCAAGATCAGCGCGGTCCCTTTCCACTTCTGGACACCGGACGTTTACGAAGGCGCACCGACACCGGTCACGGCCTTCGTCAGCGTCGCCAGTAAAGCCGCCAGCTTCGCCCTGCTGGTCCGCTTCCTGATCGCGGTCTTCCCGGAAGGGCTGGTGATCGGTGGGTTTGAGATTCGCGACTTCTGGGTGGCACTGATCTCGGTTGCTGCGGTGATCAGCATGACGCTCGGTAATCTGGTCGCGCTTCAGCAGCGCAATGTCAAACGACTGCTGGCATACTCGTCGATTGCGCAGGCCGGTTACACCCTGATCGGTGTGGCGGCCCTGTATGCCCAGACTGGTGATCCGGCGGTCAGCACGCTGAATACCGAAAGCGTGGCGGCCATCGCCTTCTACATGCTGATGTACACCTTCACAAACCTGCTGGCGTTCACCGTCGTGGTGATCTTCAGCGAGGTGACCGGCAGTGAAACGATTGCCGATTTCGCCGGCCTGAGCCGCCGCAATCCGTGGATGGCGCTGACGATGACGGTGGCGTTCCTGTCACTGGCGGGTATTCCTCCGGCGGCAGGTTTCTTCGGCAAGTTCTTCCTGTTCAACGCCGCTGTCCGCGCGGATATGGTGTGGCTGGCGATCATCGGCGTGCTGAACTCGATTATCGCGCTGTACTACTATCTGATCTTCATCAAGGTGATGTATGTGGACCGCAGCCCGGACGACGACCAGCCGATTCGACTGTCTGCGTCTGCGGCGTGGGTGCTGGGTGTGACCACTGTGATCGTGCTCATTCTGGGCGTGATTCCGGGTGCCTTCTTCAACTGGGCGCTGGAAAGCGCACGGATGCTTTCCTAGTCAGTGTCAGTGCGACGCCGGGGGAATCCGACCGATACCCCGGCGTTGTCATGAATGCGAGATTTGTATAAGGTTGGAACAAAGTTTTCATTTCGCATTTAAATTGGTTTGTGATAAAATGCACACCATTGTCTCGGCGTTTTAATGTCCAGTCAGCATGAGCCGTCTAACACACGTCAGGGGGCGCAGCGGATGCCTGTAGAGGGTCCGGGGGAAGGGGCAGATACACGCCCTGAAAACCACTGGTTTCACCAACTGCGTCCACAAACACAAACGCGCCTGCGCAACCTGAGCCTTGCGGCCATCGCAGCGCAGGCCGGATGCGTTACCCTGATCGTCGTGATTGGAGCACTGTTGATTGGCTTATGGGTTGATTCGCGGTTTGACCAGCGCGGTCCATTTACCATCGGATTGTTGTGCTTAAGTGTTCCGATCAGCCTGTTTCTGATGCTGAGAATAACACTGGGTGCAATCAGCCGAATTCAACCGCAGCCCGTCAGAACGCGGCGCAAGTCACCACCATCTGAGGAGGAGTGAACATTTGTGATGGCTCAAACAAACATTTTTTTAGAAAGGAGGGCGCATGAGTAATCCGAGAGTACGCGGCTTAGTCATATTCGGCATCATTCTGTTTGTCGCAGTAGTGTTCTGCGGTTTACTGCCCTTTGTGATACTTCCCGGTATGGGTATGGGTATCGCACTGCCGATTATCACGGTCCCGGGTGAAGTCTTAAACAGCACCGCCTGGTTCGGGAGCCCGCTGGTTAACACGCTGACGGCGATCATCCTCGCAGATATCGTTGTCCTGTTGTTTGCCTTCTTTGCATGGCGCGCCTCGAAGGGCTGGAAGAACGAAGTCCCCGGACGTTTCCAGTCGCTGGTCGAAGCGCTGGTCGAGATGCTGTACAACTTCCTGCGCGGCGTCGGTGGTGATCGCCTCCGCACGACCAAGCGGCCTGTGCCGCTCTGGCCGATTGCGGCGACCATCTTCTTCCTGCTGCTGGCGGCCAACCTCACCAAGCTGCTTCCCGGCTTTGAGAGCGTGGGTATGATGCACTGTGCGCACGTCGGCTTCAGCGGTTATCCGATGGTTGATGGAAGCCGCCTGTGGGTCGATGCGCCGCTGAATGCAGGTGTCGATCAGACTGAAGAGACTGAGCACGCCTGTCACGAATACTTCGAAGGCTTCGGCCACGCTTACCCGAACGGTTTCCCCAATGAAAGCGTTGAGGAAATCGAAGCCAACCTCGCTGAATATGAGGCACGGGTCGCGGAGCTTCAGACCGCCGGTGAGGAATCACTGGGTGAAGAAGCCCTCAATGAGCTGAAGGAAAAGCAGTACTACGTCACCTATGCGCCGCTGCGTATCGAAGCGCTCGAACAGCTTGAACCGCTGAACAGTGAGATCGAAGCACTGGATGCTGAAATCGCCGAACTCGAAGCGCTGGCTTCATCGCATGGTGAAGTCGTCGAACATGGTGACGAAGAAGCCGAAAATGCGGTTGGCGAAGGTGAAGCCGGTGTTGGCACTGAAGGCGAAAGCGCCGGTGGTGCTGGTGATACCGCCGCCGAAGGTGAAGAAGCCGCCACGACCGAGGAGCCTTCTGAAGAAGGTGTCGCGGAACCGGGTGATGCAGAAGCCGTCCCGCCTTCCTCTGAAGAGCAGGCCGCCGGTGGCACTGATGAAGATTCGGAAGAGGATCTCGCAGTCCTCGAGGGCGAACCTGTCACCGAAGAAGATCTCGAAGCCGAACTGGCTGAAGCTGAGACCGAAGAACTGGCTGCTGCCAGCACTGAGGAACAGCTCGAATCTGTCAGGGAACAGCGTGATGTACTGGTGACAGAGCGCAATCTGGCGCTGTCGCAGGCCCGCTATCCCGAAGCAACCCTGCCGTTGAATCAGGAACAGCTTGACCGTGGTGTGGTTCCGTACATCTTCCACATTACGCCGTTCCTCCGTGGTGCCGCCACCGACCTGAGCCTTGCCTTCGCATACGCGATCATGGCGATGGTGCTGGTGCAGGCTTACGGTGTGGCTGCTCAGGGTCCGGCTTACTTCGAGAAGTTCATCAACATCTCGGCACTGGGTAACCTGAACAAGAAGCCGCTGGGCGCGATCGACTTCGTCGTCGGTCTGATCGAAATCATCTCTGAAATCGGCAAGATCGTCTCGCTGGCCTTCCGACTTTTCGGTAACCTGTTCGCAGGTGGTGTCGCGCTGCTGGCGATCACCTTCCTTGTCTCGCTGCTGGTTCCGGGTATCATCCTTGGGCTGGAACTGATCATCGGTACCGTTCAGGCGCTGGTGTTCGCCGTTCTGCTGGTCGTGTTCTCGGTACAGGCGATGGAAGCCCATCATGGTGACGAACATCATGAAGAAGGCCATGATCACACCGGTGGTCACGGTCAGGGTGAACATCACCACGAAGACATGCCGATTGAATCGACCGGTGAGGAAATCTCGACCGGCCAGTAATTCAGCGTTTCACTGTGTCCCGGCCCGCCCTGAGGGTCATGAGACCGGGACATTTCAGCAAGTTGCAGTACCTGATTAGTGTATAACAAGCGAAAAACGCATACTCTACTGAATAAGGAGCAAATTTCTCATGGTTGAAGGTTCTCTCGAACAGGGTCTGAAAGCGATTGGTGCGGGTCTGGCGATGGTGGGTGCTCTCGGCCCGGGTATTGGTATCGGTATGCTGGCGCAGGGTGCGATGCAGGCCATTGGCCGCAACCCGGATGCCGCCGGTACCATTCAGACGAACATGATTCTGGCGATCGTATTCACGGAAGCGATCGCGATTTACGCGCTCGTGGTCGCGCTCGTTATTCTGTTCGTGCTCTAGTCGTCCACAGAAATATCGAGGAGATAGACGATGCGAGTGAATAGAAAAATGCTGTTTCTGCTGCTGGTCATGGTGATGCTGGTTTCGGTATCACCGGCGCTGGCGGCGGAAGAAGACGCAGGGCCGCTGGCGGCTCTGGGTATCAACTTAGGCCTGCTGATCTCTCAGTTGGTCAACTTTGCGGTGATCGCCTTCATCCTGACACGGATCCTGTGGAACCCGCTCACCAATCATCTGGAAGCGCGTTCTGCCAAGATCCAGAAGGGTCTGGAAGATGCGGCAGCGGCAGCCAATGCCCGCCGTAACGCCGAAGCCGAAGCCGAGAAGATTCTGGCGCAGGCTCGTATGGAAGCCAGCCAGATGGCCGAGCAGGGCCGTTCACGCGGTGAAGAAGTCTCGCGCAGTGTGGAAACTGAAGCCCGCGCCGCCGCTGAGCGTATCCGTGCTGAAGCCCGTACTGCCGCCGCCGCCGAACGCGATGTCGAACTCGCCGGTCTGCGCGGTCAGGTTGCCAATATCGGTGTTGCCATCGCGCAGCGCCTGATCGGTGAATCGCTGGCAGACAAGTCCAAGCAGCAGGCACTGATCGCCGATTTCTTCACCAAGGTCCCGGCAGATGCCCGTAACCTCTCTGGTGATCTGGAAGTCGTCAGCGCGATGCCGCTGGACGAAGGCGAACAGAACAACGTCCGCAGCCAGCTCAATGCCGCGAATGTGACCTTCAGCGTTGATCCGGGTATCCTGGGTGGTCTGGTTATCCGCTCCGGTGATCGCGTGATCGACGGCAGCATCCGCCGCAGCCTGGGTGAGGTGTCGCAGCGTCTGGTCTAGGCCATCCGCTGAGATACGGCTGTAAAGGCTGTAACATCATCAACTGAAAAGAGGCGCAGGGCAGTCCACTGGGACAGCCCGACGCGCCTCTTTTTTGTTGTATGCACCTCTACACTGTGATACGCCAGTGTTCACCCTCGGCGTGTAATCCGCCGGTACTCGATGAACACATAAATCAGGGACACGATGGCAAAGAGCAGAATTGCCGTCCCGACGATCATCTGCAGCATCTCCGGCAGGATCAGAATCAGGACGAACCCGATCACATCGATCACGACAATCATGCGGACGCGCTGCTGAAACCGCCGCAGCCGTTCGCGCTTCTCTGCCAGATTATCTGGCTGGTCTGAATTCACCTTGTGTTTTCCTTACTGTAATTTCAACATCATTCGCGTCTGTGAGCGACGAAACAGCATCGCCCCTGCACATCAGCCCTGCAAACGGACAGGTTATGTCGCGGTTTCTCCGGCGGGTAGTTCCCTGAAGGTGACTTTCACGCCTTCGATTACCATGCGCTGGCGGTCCTTGAAAATCCGCGCTGGCACCTGATCGGGGACTTCGATCTGCATCCGAAACATCATGCTGACGAAGTAGCTCTCCATCTCCTGCATGTCCCGGTAAAGGGTGACTTTCCATTTGGGTTGATTCTGGCTGTTTTCACTCTCGCGCTGCTTCCAGAAGACGACGACCGACGCGTTCAGGATGTCTTCCAGCGAGGGGCGGTTGGGATAGTTCTCCATGCCCCAACTGCGCTCATGAAGCTGTACTGTGCTCATAAAGTCATTTTTAGGCTGGGAAGCACTGCTTACCATCGGTTGTTTCCTTTCATCCTCTTCGCTGATGCTTTTCTGCTGAAAGTATAGCTTAAGTCGGTAAAATGTAAGCAAATCGCTAGAATGTCGGGGCTATCGTAAGAATGCCCCATAGCCTGCGTCCGTAATAAAGGGTGGGTAACAGGCAAACGGCCAGACAAGGCCGCCACCCACACCCTGAGCCGAATATCAGCCGAACATTCGCAGAGTAGTCAGCTTTTGGCCCATGACCGAAGTTACCCTGACAGACGACAACGCTGACCAGCCTTTGTGCATATCAACCCGGCGCAGCACCCGAAAGCGGCGGCGCGTCTGGGCATCACGGATCTCAACGAACCGACGCTGATTGGCTGGTACTGTGGAGAGGCACTCGTCCGCCGAAGCCGCCCGTGGGGGAACAATGTCCCGCTGGCCGTGGATCTGCTGCAAAAAGCAATTCCTGTAACGGCTCCGTCACCGACATCGAACGATTTAACGAACAATCAACAAGACACACAGGAAAAAGGACACATCAAAATGGAACAGGTAATGAACACACCAGTGAACGTCACAGACGCCACCTTCCAGCAGGAAGTCATCGACTCTGATCTGCCCGTACTGGTCGATTTCTGGGCAGAATGGTGCGGCCCGTGTCGCGCCGTCGCACCGATTCTGGACAAACTGGCCGCCGAGTTCGCGGGTCAGGTCAAGATCGCCAAGGTCGATACCGACGCCAATCCGCAGCTTTCGCAGGCCTTCCAGATCATGAGCATCCCCAATCTGATGATGGTCAAGGATCAGACGATCGTCTTCAATCAGCCGGGGGCGCTGCCGGAGCCAGTGCTGCGTGATCTGATCCAGCAGTTGATCGCGCTGGATGTCTCCGCTGCACGTGAAGCCGCCGAAGAAGCTGACGAAGAAATTATCGAATAGGCGGGCGGTCTCACTCGATCAACCGCTTCAACTAGAGAGCAAACCTGAAAGCGCCTGATGAGGGTCAACCCGTCACCAGGCGCTTTTGATTCCATTGAGGGACAGCCCGCTGGATTATCTGGTACATCGGCCAGAATTTACGCATCACACACGGTGGAATATGCCATAATATTAAACTGTGATGAGCACTGCTATCTGTGAGCGCTCGCATCTTATTTCCATTACCAAAGGAATTTCACCTGTGCAGCACGCGTTTCCAAACCTTTTCACCCCAGCCAGTGCTGGAAAAGCCCGTCGATTTATTCCACTTGCACTGCTGATGAGCATGGTTGCCGTGATGATCGGCAGCTTTGCCGTTGTCAATGCGCAGGAACCTGTCATTTTTACCGGAGACATCACGTATACAAAGGGGGCTGATGTTCTGGGCCTGCCGCAGGCCGCACCCGTTTACACTGATCTCTGGGCAGTCCAGATTGCCCCCGGCATTGACCTGAACTCGCTTTCGCGGAGTGTCGGTTTCGAAAATCTCGGCCAGATTGGCAGCCTCCAGGGTTTCTACCTGGTGCGCGTTGCTGGCAGCACCTCACGCAGTGATAACCTGACGGCGACCCTGCGTGCGACTCCGGGCATCCTGTGGGCAGAACAGCAGATCGCCCGCCAGCAGTATCCCCGTGTGCCGAGCGATCCTCTGCTGGGTAACCAGTGGCATCTGAACAACACCGGTCAGGGTAGCGGAACCGTAGGCGCAGACGCCAATGTGTTCGCCGCGTGGAATGCAGGCTTTACCGGCACTGGCGTGCAGATCGCGATTGTCGATGACGGTCTGCAGAAGAACCACCCGGACATCGCCCCCAATTACTTTGCCGTTGGCAGTTGGGATTTCAACAGCAATGAGGCAGATCCGACCGGCGGCGCTGATGATTCACATGGGACTGCCGCTGGTGGTGTCGCAGCCGCGGCTGATGATGGTGCCGAGTGTGGTGTGGGTGTGGCCTATAACGCACAGATGGCCGGTCTCCGCCTGATCGCTGGCCCGTCAACGGATGCAATGGAAGCACAGGCACTGAGCTATGCCCTCCAGCAGAACGATATTTACAACAACAGCTGGGGCCCCTCTGATGATGGTGCAACACTGGGAAAGCCCGGTCCACTGCTGATGGCAGCACTGGCGAACGGCGCAGCCACCGGTCGCGGGGGTCTCGGTAACATTTTCGTCTGGGCCGGTGGTAATGGTCATGACGACAATGATAATGCCAATGCCGATGGCTATGCCAATTCCCGTTACGTGATTGCTGTAGCCGCTACTACCAATGCAGGCGTACAGTCCTGGTACAGCGAAGTCGGGGCCAATATTATGGTCAATGCCCCCAGCAATGGTGGAACTCAGGGCGTGACGACCACTGACCTGACCGGTGCCGATGGCTACAGCGCAGGCAACTGCACCGGTGGCTTTGGTGGAACCTCATCGGCTGCGCCGCTGGTAGCGGGTGTGGCCGGGCTGATACTTGAGGCCAACCCCAGCCTGACCTGGCGTGATGTGATGCACGTGCTGATTAACAGCGCCGAGAAGAACGACCCGACTGGAACAGGTGTCCGTGCATGGGAAGTCAACGGCGCAGGTCACGA
>JAEZAF010000018.1 GCA_023430545.1 Chloroflexota bacterium | reverse complement strand
TTTTCCTCGTCTTGTCACAAGCTTCACTCACACGGTATAATCCTTTCGGGTGATTCGAACGCAATCCAAACTTTTAGGTGTGTTCATCCTGCCCACACAGACTGCGCATCCGTCGCAGGTCCGGTTTTACCCACGTGACCCGCCGTGCCAGTCTGCTGCCACCTGATCAGAACATGCAGCGTTCGATGCCTGTATCGACGTGCTGACCATGCCTTTCTTCTGCTAACTGGCAACCGGTTGCACTGTCAGCTTTGCTGTGAATACCAGCGATGCTGGCGTATTGGTGCGCGGGTGTCCAGTCAGGCGAAATACGAACGGACTGCATCTGATCCGACACAGAGAGTCACCCCGAAATGATGAGACCGACGGGAGCCGCATAATGGAAGCCACTCAGGAAGAAAACCTAACCAGTTCAGTGCAGCAGTGGGCCAGCCGACTGACAATTACAGCCGACGATGTCGATGAGCTGATTAATCTGCTGCTGGAGCGTGAGACTCCGATGGACAGCCATGAACTTGCGCTGGCCCTGATCGAACGCAAGCTGGCGACTGAAACCGAAACCCTGCGTGACCGTTACGCAGACGCCGCCATGTATAACCCTTCGCAAAGCTATGAAGTCGGCCAGCGCGTGATTTTCCCTGCCATGCAGTTCGCGACCGCGACCGTCGATGAAGTCCGCACCGGGCAGAATCCCGATTACGGCGACTTCAAGGTGATTCGCGTCCTGTTCGATGATGAGCAGACCGCACGCGAGTTCGCTGCCGAATTAAAAAGCGAGCACAAGCTGAACTTCGAGTCCGACGAAAGCTATCCGCTGCCGGGTGAAAATGCCTTCACCGCAGACGAAGTGCTGCGAGTCAGCGGCGAAGACATTATCAACGAGCTTGAGCAGATGCTGGTCGAGTCGCGCAGTCTGGCGTATGTCGGCAAGAAGTGGTTCCCGCGCGATCTGCTGATCGAACTCGATGAAGGTTTTCAGCATCTGGCGGACGCCGTGCTGGATATGGCCGAAGGTGGTCCGCTGACCACCGAAGCGATTCTCGAAGGCATGGGCGGGATCGGCAATGCGCCGCTATCGCTTCAGGTCTTCTCGATGAATTACGCCCTCAAGGATGACGAGCGCTTTGACGAAGTCGGCCCGGCGGGACAGGTGATGTGGTATCTCACCCGTCAGGAGCCGGAAGCCGTCCGCCAGATCCCGATGCCGCTGCGCTATACACCGATCGAAGTCGAACGCGATGATCTGACACCGGAAATGCTGGCGCTGGAAGCCGAAATCGCCGATGAGCTGTCCACCCACCTGAAGGCCACCAGCAAAATCGACGAAGCCACCTTTACGCTGATTTATCCGCACCGCCGCGCCGGGACCCTGCCGCTGAACATCCACACGCGCCAGATCTTCCCGACCGCTCGCCGTGCCCCCCGCATCTATGTGACACTGGTCGATGGTCAGGATGGCGAGGAATATATCGGCTGGGTTGTGCATCGTGAGCATTATGTATATGGGCTGGAGCCGTTCTATAATAAGCATCAGGTTCCGATAGGCGGGTATGTCAGCGTGCGCAAGGGTGAGGAACCCGGCAAGATCGTGGTCGATATTCCGGCGCACCGTCCACGCAGTGAGTATATCCGGCTGGTCGTGCCAAAGGGTGACGGTCTGGCATTTGAGGATCACAAACGCAATATCGGCTCGGATTTTGATGACCTGATGATCATCGGCATCGAGAATCTGGCCGAGGTGGATGCCATCATCCAGCAGGCACAGCAGCAGCGTAAATCGATTATCCCGCTGATGAAGATGCTGCTTCCCGCGCTTGGTAAGCTGACACCACAGGGCACGGTGCATGTGCGCACGCTCTACAGTGCGCTCAATGTCCTGCGCCGCTGTCCGCCGGGGCCGATCATGGCGGCACTGAACGAGAACCCGGACTTCGAGAACGTCGGCGGCCACTACTGGCGGTTGACGGAATAGCACATCCGGTAGGGGCCGGACAAGTCCGGCCCACGCTGATAACCCATTTCGGACTGATTCAAGCGTAAACATATGACTGATACAAGCCGACCGGCACTGCCCGGTCCGCAGTTGAAACTTAAACGGGACACAGAGCGGTGGCGGGTTTTAGCCATCACCCGCCGCACCCTGTGTGATATCTGCTCGTAAAAGGAAAATTTCCATGTCTGTTCCCCCCAAACCCAACGCGTTTATTAAACCCACTCTGGATACCAGATTTCACATTGATTATGATTGGTGGGAGCGGACTCCGGGGGAAGATCTGCGTATTTACCTCTTAAGCCATCTTCTGCCAGAACAGCGCGAACGGCTGTCACAGGGCGCTGAAGGCGACTCGCAGGTGCTGGATTACATCGATCCTGAAACCGGCGAAGTCTTTCAGGCCAATGCGCTGGAACTATCGCTGCGGATGGCGGCGCAGGAGGAAAACTTCATCAATCTGGAGACTTCGCTGGTGGACAGCGTCTTCCGTGTGCTGCTGCGGAACGGCAATACCCCCGTTTCCAGCCGCGAACTTGAAGCGCAGACCGGGCGTCCCGCACAGACCATCCTCAAGATGCTCAGCGGGTCGCAGATCTATAAAGGCATTCGCCCTTATACCGAGTCATAACCTGACCGGTATATGTCACATCGGCAGGATGTGAAACAACCGTAATCGGCAGCGGAGAATACAGACAACAGAACAATCAGGGCGGGATGTGCAACCCCGCCCTTTGCTGTGTCGCTCTGACGCCAGTGAGTGAAGTGAGGGGAAAACAAAGTGAGTCGAGTCATCAACACCGATAGCCCAGGCAAGCGCCGTAATCATCTGATGCGCACATCGGCTGAACTGCTGCGCCGCCTGAGCCAGAAGTCCGACATTGATGCAGAAGCGAAAGATATGCTGGCGATGCTGGTCTTCTGTCTGCGTGGCATTGATGAGGGGATTGAAGAGTCATCCAAGGCGTGGGAAAAGCGCGACTACTGGATGAAAGCCGAAGAATTCCGCCAGCGCTGGATGTGGGCAGGCCGTGCCGCCGATGAGCTGAAAGATCTGATCTTCCGCGAAGACTGGGCCACACTCGGCCCGTGGATGATCCAGCTTCTGCCCCAGTTCTCAGACATCAAGATCACCAAGTACACCCGTGCGGAGTCCACATGGTCCCGCGCTTACGAGAAGCTGGCCGAAGAAAAACCCGCGTAACACG
>JAEZAF010000298.1 GCA_023430545.1 Chloroflexota bacterium | reverse complement strand
AAAGCTCACAACAAGGATAACGACCATGGAACAAACCCGCAAAAGACCAGGTTTTTGGATAGGGCTGCTCATCGGGGCGCTGATGACGGCACCGCTTATCGCGCTGTTTTTCCTTGTGGACCGGCTGCTCGGTCTGCCACTGGTGCCGCTGGATGTCTTCGACTGGATGGCGCGTAATCTGCCCGGCGGCCTGCTGACCTTCGGCATCGACAGTATGGTCTCGGTGATTCGCGGCCTGAATCTGGGGCCGACCGATCAGGTCGCCAAGTTCGTGGAGTTATGGTTCATCGGTGTCGGCACCTTTTTCCTGATCGGGGTTCTCGGTGGTGGTGTGCTGTTTGCCATCATGAACCGCGTCGGACGGGATCGCGCTTATGTCGTCGGTCTGGCGGGTGGTGCGCTTCTCGGTGTGATCATGGCGCTGCTCAGCGGGAGCGTGAACTTCAGCTCGACCACACCGTCCGCGATGAACCTGCTGTTCATCATTGCAGCGTTTGTCCTGTGGGGTGTAGCGATTGCATGGGCGTACAGCGAACTGGCACGTCGTCCGGCAGAGGAAGTACAGCCAGTGTCGGCCAGCGCATTGCCGGCCAGCGCCCAACAGCTTGACCGCCGTCAGTTTCTGGTGCGCGTCGGCGGTGCAACTGCGACGCTGACTGTGCTGGGAGCGGGTGTGAATCTGTTACTTGGAGAGCGAAGCGAGGATGAAACCGATAGCACAACCGTTGCGCTGGCTCCAACCGCTGACCCTACAGCAGAAGCCGCTGCCACCGCTGAATCGGCTGCCACTGAAGAAGCCAGCGCGACTGAAGCCGTCGCCTCGGCTGATGGCGTCGAACCTGCGCCCGGTACACGCCCCGAATACACGCCGATTGAGGAGCATTACCGGATCGACATCGCCTCGCGTCCGCCCACGATCAGCGGTGAAGGCTGGGCGGTCGAAATCGGGGGGCTTGTCGCCAACCCCGTGACACTGACGCTCGAAAGCCTGCGAAACGACTATGAGTCGCAGGATCTGCTGATCACCATGCAGTGCATCTCGAACCCGATCGCCGGTGACCTGATCAGCACCACCCGCTGGACCGGCGTCCCCTTGCAGGACATCCTCGACCAACTCGAAGTGCAGGCAGACGGCAAATTCATGAAGATCACCGCTGCGGACGGTTTCGATGAAATCGTGGACCTGTCACTGGCGGAAGATCGCAACGTCATGATCTGCTATGAATGGGACGGTAAACCGCTGGCCGAAAAACACGGCTTCACGATCCGTATCTACATCCCCAACCGCTACGGCATGAAGCAGCCTAAGTGGATCACCGGCATGGAAGTCATCCCCGAATGGGAAGAGGGTTATTGGGTGCGGCGCGGCTGGTCAAAAGAAGCGATTATGCGCACCGTCTCGGTGATCGATACCGTCGCGACCGATGCGATTTATCAAAGCGATGGGGCGAGTTATGTGCCAGTCGGCGGGATTGCGTTTGCCGGTGCGCGTGGGATTTCCAAAGTCGAGGTAAAAGTCGATGATGGGGACTGGACAGAAGCCGAACTGCGCGAACCGCTGTCAGATCGCACATGGGTGATCTGGCGCTACGATTGGCCGTTTGCCGAGGGTTTCCACGATTTCAGTGTGCGCTGTGTGGATGGCGAAGGCAATCCGCAGGTCGAGGAGTCGAATCCGGTGCGGCCAGATGGCGCGACCGGCGTTCATACCGTCGGGCGCAGCCTATAGGACACCGCATCAGGCTGATTAAGCAAGAGGGTGAGAGGTT
Organism: Chloroflexota bacterium; assembly: GCA_023430545.1. Lineage (GTDB taxonomy): Bacteria > Chloroflexota > Anaerolineae > Aggregatilineales > Phototrophicaceae > JAEZAF01. Next base: position 4,107 of record JAEZAF010000298.1, on the reverse strand, counting down.
GCATACTTCACCCTCTGCTCTGATTATTGCGCTTCAGTGCTTTCAGGGCGATCAGTGGCAACCTGAACTGCGGTCGCCATCATTTCGGTTGCGAGTTGATTAGCGTATTCATAAGCCGCAGGATCATAATCTGCCTGCATTGTCTGCATGTCTGCCTTATGAGTATCACGCATACTATAATAGTTTTCACGATCCTGGTCAGTGGTGCTCATTATCGGATCTTCAAGATACCCCTCGCCGTATGAGAAGATTTGTCCGGTGATGCCATTCAAGGCGACCGTTAAGGCTTCGGGATTCGGTAGAGTGGTAGTGCCATCCGTGAATCCTCGTGGAAAGCGCGGGATGACCTCACCTTTAACCGAATAAATAAAAACGGGTGTATCTGGTCCCTCGTTCAATGCAACACTGAACATTGATAAGGTCCATTCATCTGCTCTCACGATATGCCATATTTCTTCGCTGGCTTTTCCCTGCAAACCCAGATTAACAACTGCCTCTCGTGCAATTTCGAGCAGCTTATCAGTTGATAATGCCCGCGCGGCAGCATCTTCATTAATCACAGCCAGGGGAACAAGCGTACTTTTTTCTGAGCTTTGTGCAATAAGCTGTAGGTTATATAAAACAGCTAGCAGCACGACACTTAAAACAGAGAGTACCACCGCAACGATTGATAAAGCTCGACTGTTGAGTCTCATAATGTTTAGGCTTTCCTCTACTTCTAGGGAAGATCACGAATGCTATTTAAGCACTGCGGTGGCAATATGTGTGCTAATACACTCTATCTTGATGAGTTAACTCTTTAATTCCCGCTGGATTTCAGCACGTAATACGAGCCGCGCTTGGCCCCCATCTTGACCAGCACGTCCTTCGTCACCAGATCGGAGAGATCGCGGCGGATGGTCTCAGCGTGGACTTCAGGGTACAGGCGCTGTAACTCGCTGTTGGTGATGCGGGTGTTTCCCGGCTGTCTGAGGTGGAGCAGCGCCGCTTCCTGACGCGGGTTCAGCGACAGATCGCGGTAGCTTTCCAGAATCTGGGCCGCCGCACCCGGATCAAGCCCTAACAGCACCGCCGGAGCAGTGGCCGCCGGAGCCAGCGTGACATCCGCTTCGGATGCCGCCGGGGTTTCAGCAGCTTTACGCGGTGGCCGTGCCGGGACGGTATCGGGTTTGGCTGCGGCTGAAGCTGGCATCGCATGGCGCTCGTTATAGAGGATCACACGGAAGCCGCCGCTGGTCTCGTAGAAGTCCGGCGGGCGCAGGTTCTGCTGGCGCATCAGTTCGATTACGCGGTCCACACCGTAGCCCAGACGCTCAATGAAGCCCATATCGGCCAGCACCTGCACAATCGCCGGATTGCGGGAGAAGCGTTCGTCCGCGATGTTGCTGATCGTCACCGGCCCCGGCAGCAGCCCGGGACTGCTGATCTCCATACGATCCTTGAAAATATACAGGCGGATACCGTCGCCGCTGATGCTGTAATCGCGGTGCGCGACAGCGTTAACCACCAGTTCGCGTGCTGCTTCCAGTGGATATTCGAAGCGCTCGGTGCGTTCCATCGTCGCCTGTAAGGACATCTCCTTGCGCAGATGATCACGCAGAAAGGTCTCCGCCCGGCGGATCTGCTCCGGCAGCGTGCCGCCGATATCCTGCCGGTTGAAGTTATCGCCCATGGTTTCACCGGGGAAGCGCACAGCCGTGATTTCCGAGCCGCGCAGCCTGCTCTGTACATCGCGTCCAAACAGCAGCAGACCGGCATGCGTCGGGGCATAGCCATCAGCCGTCTGAATCAGACAGCCGCGCCGCACCAGAAAACGATACACCGCATCCGGTGGATCACTTGGTGCGCCCATCCGTGAGGCATAGGCCCGCGCCTGTTCGAGATCAAGGTCATCAAGCGTGGTCCTGGGGGCCGCTTCGGTCTCGAAGCTGATTTCGCCGCGTTCGATCAGCAGGCGGCGCAGTTCTCGCGGGGGAAGCGGTGCATTCTGATCGCCCGTGCGCAGCAGATAACGTCCGCCAAGCGCATAGACATACGGCAGACCGGCAGGCACCTGAATCACCAGCACGGGTTTGGTCGCCATCGGCTGGACGGCAGGCAGTGGGATCATCAGCTTCGGCTCGATCATCAGCGCCGCCTGCAAAGCGCGGTCAATTGCGTCGGTGGTATCGGAGACGCCAGTTGGCTTCGGTTTTTCAGTACCCTCGATCCCGATCAGCAGGGTGCCACCGGCGCTGTTGGCAAAGGCCGCCAGCACCGGCGCGATGACCTCTGGCGAGGCATCAGCGGGCAGCCAGTCAAGCTGCCCACTGCGTCCTGCTGCCAGCCGAGAGTCCCAATCGTGCCGTAGATCGTCCTCAACTGCGGCTGGCATCGCTTAGCGTTCCGAAATCTGGCCGTTGATGTCAATCAGCGCGACTGACGCGGCTTCGGTCTGCTCTGGCTGCTTTTTACTGCGGCGTTTCTTCGGTTCCGGTGTGGTTTCACCGTTCGCCGCCGGTTCCTTCGAGTCTTTTGACTTGGGTTTCTTGCGTGCCTTCTCGCGGGCGTCTTCTGCATCCCGCAGTTGATCGCGCTGACGCTCCGCCGGGGCATCCAGGAGGACCAGATCGAGTACCTGCTGCATATCCTCGACGAAATGCACCTTCAGATCGCGCAGGGTATTGGCTGGGACATCGACCAGATCCTTGCGATTCTGCTCCGGCAGGATGACCTGACGGATCTGTGCGCGGTGTGCGGCGAGCAGTTTTTCCTTCATCCCGCCGATGGGCAGCACGCGCCCACGCAGGGTAATTTCACCGGTCATGGCGAATTCACTGCGGACCTTGCGCTCGGTAAAGGCCGAGATGATGGCCGTCGCCAGTGTGATACCGGCGGATGGGCCGTCTTTCGGCACTGCTCCTTCCGGCAGATGGACATGTACGTCGTATTCTTCGAAGTCCGAACTGGGGACGTTCAGGTCTGCCGCCCGCGAGCGCATGTAACTCATCGCCGCCTGACCGCTTTCCTGCATCACCTCACCGAGCTGGCCGGTCATCATCAACTGACCCTTACCCGGCAGCACAGAGACTTCGATGGTCAGCGTATCGCCACCGTTATAAGTCCACGCCAGACCGGTCACGAGGCCAACACTGTCTTCCTGATGCGTGCGGCTCTGGAGATATTCCGGAGGCCCAAGGAATTTATGGATGACCGACGGCACGATGCGCTTCTTGTACGCCTTGTCCTCTGCGACCTGACGCGCCACCTTGCGGCAGACGTTCGCGATTTCGCGGTTCAGGTTGCGGACACCAGCTTCATAGGTGTATTCGCGGATCAGCGTCTGAAGAGCAGTCGTATCGAACTTGATGCCCGACTCCGTCAGCCCATGTGATTCCAACTGCTGCGGGATCAGGAACTGACGCGCAATCGCCAGTTTTTCTTCTTCCGCATAGCCGGGGAACTCGATCACTTCCAGCCGGTCCAGCAGGGCTGGTGGCAGCGGGTCCAGTTCATTGGCGGTGGTGATGAACATCACCTTCGACAGGTCATAAGGCATGTCGAGGTAATGGTCGCTGTATTCGCTGTTCTGTTCCGGGTCCAGCACTTCCAGCAGCGCCGCGGACGGGTCGCCGCGGAAGTCTGCGCCGATCTTGTCGATTTCATCCAGCATAAAGACCGGGTTGACCGTGCCAGCACGCCGCATGGTCTGGATAATGCGCCCCGGCATCGCGCCGATATAGGTACGACGGTGGCCGCGAATCTCGGCTTCGTCCCGGACGCCACCCAGGCTGACGCGCACGAACTCACGTCCAAGTGCGTTGGCGATGCTCTTTCCGAGAGAGGTCTTTCCTACCCCGGGTGGGCCGACAAAGCACAGAATCGGCGTTTTCATCTTCTCTGCGGCCAGCTTGCGCACCGCGATGTGTTCCAGGATGCGGTCCTTGATCTTCGGCAGCCCGTAATGCTCGGAGTCCAGTACCTTCTGGGCATGCTTCATATCGAGGATGTCTTCGGACAGTTTGGACCACGGCAGCGCCACCAGCCAGTCGATATAGGTGCGGATGATGCCGACTTCCGGGGCCATCGGCGGCATAATCGCCAGCCGTGCCATTTCCTTGACAGCGC
>JAEZAF010000288.1 GCA_023430545.1 Chloroflexota bacterium | reverse complement strand
CTTCAGCCGGTACATAAACACGCTGATAACCTTCCTGAAACGCGGTATAGACCATCGGCATCACGCCTTTCACATGACGCACGCTGCCGTCGAGTGACAGCTCACCGATGAAGACGCTGCCTTCAAGAGCATTGAGAGGGACCTGATCGGTTGAAGCCAGTACGCCGATGGCGATAGCCAGGTCATATGATGGCCCGTGCTTGGGCAGATCTGCCGGGGATAAGTTCACGACGTAAACCTTGTTAGGAAAGGTCAGACCGCTGTTTTTAATTGCCGCCCGAACACGTTCCCGACTTTCCCTTACGGCATTGTCAGGTAATCCTACGATAGTAAAGCCCGGAATCGCTGCTCGTGGGTTGAAGTCTGTTTCGACTTCGACGATGCAGCCATCCAATCCAACAAGTGCACACGCACGAACCACTGAAAGCATGAATTCCTCTGACGGTTTGTGATCAATCTCATATGAATATTTGTTTCAGTATAGCCTATGTCGAGGCATCCAAGTCTGGAGAATTGCCGAAGATATAGAGAGGGGTGTGTCGAACATCCCTACGGCAGGGAGTGCGCTGACGTACAGCGATACTGTCTGACGGACAGCATCGACCCCTCAGCCTCTTGAGATCTTGTGTCAGACAATGTGCGTCGGACATGAATTTGTATGCATTTGGTAGCGGGCTGAGGGTGTCGCGAGCTAAAAGCTCGCCACTCAGTCGCCTTGGGGGCTTGGTGTGCCGCGCTCACGCGCAGCACCGCTGAACGACCCTGTGGGTGTCGTCCAGCGTGTCGGCACGGTGTACCGCGCCGACCGGATACACTTTGTGCGTCCGAGTGGGGCTGTTTAGCTCACAAGCGCGAATTCCCGGAATTTACAATTGTTATGCCATCTGCCAGTCTGACTCATAGTAATATGAGATAGTGGTTTACATCGCAGTACAAACCTCATATCAGTTCAACGACGCTAAAGACACACGATGGCTCAACTCGAACACTTACAACGCGGTCTTCAGGTTTACGGTATTGTCCCACAACAAACGGTCACGGTGATTGATGTGGATTGGAGTGGCGCGAATGCGGTGACAGTGGTCTACCGCCGCAGTGATGGCAAGGTCGGTGATACGCTGCTCTATCGGGAGAACGAAGCGGATCTCGAAATCGTCCAGACAGAACGGCTGTGGGCGTTTGATGTGGATGGCGCACTGCTGCGTCTGGTTTCGGAAGCCTATCGCATCCACCTCGCCCACCTTTTTGACCCGATGCTGGCCGTCCACACCTCAATGATTGAACCCCTGCCGCATCAGATCACGGCGGTGTATGACGAGATGCTCACTCGTCAGCCGCTGCGCTATTTACTGGCAGATGACCCCGGTGCCGGTAAGACGATCATGGCAGGACTGCTGGTGCGCGAGTTGGTCGTGCGCGGGGATGTGCGGCGCTGCCTGATCTGCGCACCGGGAAGCCTGACCGAGCAGTGGCAGGATGAACTGTGGACGAAGTTTCAGCTTGATTTCACGATTATGAGCCGCGAAATGGGGGAAACCGCACGGAGTGGGAATCCCTTCGCTGAGCATGATCTCGTAATCGTCCGGCTCGACCAGTTGAGCCGCAGCGACGAACTTCAGGCACGACTTCAGCAAACCGACTGGGATCTCGTGGTCTGTGACGAAGCCCACAAGATGTCCGCGTCATTCTTTGGCGGTGACCTGAAGGAGACCAAACGGTATCGGCTGGGTAAGCTGCTGGGCGAACTGACACGCCATTTCCTGCTGATGACCGCGACACCGCATAACGGCAAAGAAGAGGATTTCCAGTTATTCCTGGCACTCCTGGACGCGGATCGCTTTGAAGGACGCTTCCGCGATGGGGCACATCAGGTCGATGTGTCTGACCTGATGCGGCGGATGGTCAAGGAGAGGCTGCTGAAATTCGATGGCAAGCCGCTGTTCCCGGAGCGCAAAGCCTATACGGTCAATTACACCCTCTCACCAGAAGAAGCATTGCTGTATGAGGATGTAACCACCTATGTCCGACAGGAGTTCAACCGAGCTGAACAGCTTGAGAACGATGGACGCAAAGGGACCATCGGTTTTGCCCTGACTGTCCTCCAACGGCGGCTGGCTTCTTCACCCGAAGCCATCTACCAATCGTTGAAACGGCGGCGCGAACGCCTGGAGAAGCGGTTGAAGGAAGTGCAGCACATTCGTGGGCGTGTCTTACAGGCAGAAGGCCCCGCTTACGATGAAGACTACTGGGATGATTTCGAGGATGCACCCGATTCAGAAGTCGAAGCCATTGAAGCCGAGCTGATCGATAACGCAACCGCTGCCCGGACAGTTGAAGAACTTGCAGCGGAAATCATCATCCTGCGCAATCTTGAAGCGCAGGCACTGCGAGTGCGACGCAGTAGCAATGATCGCAAATGGAATGAACTGCTCAAACTGCTCCAGGACACACCTGAGATGCAGCAGTCATCGCACGGACAGCGCAAGCTGGTGATCTTCACCGAACACCGCGATACGCTGAATTATCTGATGGAACGGCTCTCCACCCTGATCGGGCGGACTGAGGCGATTGTCACCATTCATGGCGGGATGCGGCGCGAAGACCGCCGCGATGTTGAAGACCGCTTTCGCAATGATCCCGATACGCTGATCCTGCTGGCAACCGATGCGGCGGGTGAAGGCATCAATCTGCAGCGCGCTCACCTGATGGTGAACTACGACCTGCCGTGGAACCCCAACCGGCTTGAACAGCGTTTCGGACGTATTCACCGCATCGGACAGACCGAAGTCTGCCACCTGTGGAATCTCGTCGCTGGCGAAACCCGCGAAGGCGCGGTCTATCAGCGCCTGCTGAAGAAGCTGGAAGCCGAGCGTCACGCACTGGATGGACAGGTCTTCGACGTACTGGGCAAGCTGTTTCAGGATACACCACTGCGCAAACTGCTGGTGGATGCCGTACGCTATGGTGATGATCCGGAGATCCGCGCACGACTGGAACAAGCGGTGGATAACGCCACGGACCGTGAGCGGGTGCGTGAGCTGCTGGAACATCAGTCGCTGGTGACGAACAGCATGGATGTCAGCCAGATTGTGCGCATTCGTGAAGAGATGGAGCGTGCGGCGGCTCGGCGCTTACAGCCGTTTTACATCAAAGCCTTCTTCCTGCAGGCATTTGAATACTTCGGCGGGACGATCCACGAGCGCGAAAGCGGACGCTATGCAATCAATCACGTCCCGGCGAGTATCCGTGACCATGCCAGAGAGCATGGATTCGGCGCAGTATCCACTAAATACGAGCGCATCTGTTTCGAGAAGACGCTGATTCATCTGCCGGACAAGCAGCCTGCGACCTTTGTCTGTCCCGGCCATCCGCTGCTGGACGCGACCATCAGCCTGATGCTGGGGCGTGAACGTGATACGCTCAAACGCGGTGGGATACTGGTCGATGAAACCGACCCCGGCACCGAACTCCGCACGCTGTTCTATCTGGAGCAGGGGATTCAGGATGCCACACCAATGAAGTCCGGAGAGCGCCGCACGATTTCGCGCGAAGTCCATTTTGTAGAGATTGACAGTGCGGGCAATGTACGCGAAGCCGGAGGCGCACCGTACCTGGATTATCGCCCCGCGACTGCGGATGAAATTGCACATATTGGGATGCAATCCGCAGGAAATGATGTACGGGCGCAATCGCGGGATAATAATGTACGGGCGCAATTGGAGGGGAACGATGTACGGGCGCAATATATTGCGCCCCAACCATCCGCGCCCCAACGAACGGATATTCCATCCCCGCGGAATGCGCCCCAACCATCCGCGCCCCAACAATCCGCATTGCTATCAGGAAGCGATATGGCGCGTCGTGCCGCCGCCTATGCGGTGGAACACCTCGTCCCCCGTCATCTGGAACGGGTGCGGACGCGGCGCATTGAACTCATCGACAAGACCGAAGCAGCGGTGCAGGAACGGCTGACCAAAGAGATCAACTACTGGGATTTACGCGCCGCTGAACTGCGCGCTCAGGAGAAAGCAGGGAAGGTGAACGCACGCCTCAACAGCCAGCGCGCACAGGAACGCGCAGACCGGCTGGCCGAGCGCCTGAAACAGCGTAAGATCCAGCTCGCACAGGAGCGTCAGATTTCTGCCGCGCCGCCGATTGTCGTTGGTGGGGCGCTGATTATCCCGATCGGGCTGCTTCTGGGTAAAAATACGCCGCCGGAGATCCTTGACCGGCGCATCACCGAGCAGATTGCCATGCGGGCGGTGATGGAAGCCGAAATCGCACTCGGAAACCACCCCCGCGACGTGAGCAACCAGAACGTCGGCTATGACATCGAGAGCCGCGACGGACAGACCGACCGCCTGCGCTTTATCGAGGTGAAGGGCAGACGTCAAGGCGCAGAGACGGTGACTCTGACGTATAATGAGCTGCACCGGGCGTTGAACAGCCCTGATCAGTTCATCCTGGCGCTGGTAGGGGTCGAGCATGCGACCGCACGACCGCCGCGCTATGTGTGGAATTATCCATTTCGCGAACCCGACCCGCTGGCATCCAGCGTGAATTTCAATCTCAGAGAGCTGCTGAGCATGAGTGAGGAGCCGAGCTGATGGCAGTTCAGTTGAACATTCCATATGAAACCTTATTAGGCCTGATTGATCAGTTACCAGAAGAACAAAAACGCGATTTATTGGAACACTTGCAGAAGC
>JAEZAF010000244.1 GCA_023430545.1 Chloroflexota bacterium | reverse complement strand
ATCGGCGTCGGGTCATCTGGCCGGATCTCGTCTGCTTTTCCCTTCAGCACGCGCACAATTGCCTGCATCCCGGCGTCGAAATCACCGCGCAGGTCGGCGTACTGAATCATCTTGATATACAGCCAGATTTCATCCGGTTTCACCGTATCCAGATACGCCACATACAGCGGTTTACTCAGTTCGCGGATGGTGATACATTCTGCCGCGCAGTTATCTGACGCCAGCGAACGCGACGTCATCACCAGCACCGCCGCCGCGCATTCTGGCAGCGCCGCACGGATCGCCCGATCCCAATTCGATGCCCCCGGCTCGATCCCGTGCTGATGATCGACCCACGTCGCAAATCCCGCCGCCTGTAGCGACTCCGCCACGCGATCCGCATACGCATCATCTTTCGTCGCGTGGCTGATGAAAATCATAGGGCGTGTGTCAGTGGTACTGGAGGTCATGCAGTGTCTGTCCGTGGTCAATCAGCGCGGTTGATATGAATCCACTATAACAGCAAATCCCGTTCCTCACACAATCAATCGAATGGATGTCGTCATATCCAGCCGACGCACTTCCCCTCTCCATGAACGCAGTGAAATGGGGAGGGTGGCGAGCGTAGCGAGACGGGTGGGGTTAAAAATACAATCTGGCTCAGTTTGTAAACTCTAACCGCACAGTGCGAACATCTGTGCTATGATAGAAACTGCACGAATCGTCAATCCATCCCGTGGACCGCTGCACATGGCATATGATGCTTACCCTGTCGCGAAAATTCTGCCGTACCGGCCTGCTGCATCTTGCAGCACTTTGCAGCATTTTTGCTGCGCCTTGCAGCCAAATCGTGCTGCAAATCTGCCGCCGCCGTTCATTTTGAGGGGAAAATCGTTGTTGCCGCACAAAATTTTTGTGCGGCGGCAGCAGCAGCAGCAACAAGCTGCTACGAACAGCAGTTGAGTTATCAGCGGCTTCCAGCAGCAGCACTTTTTTTTCGTGCTGCCGCTGCTGCTGCAATGGAGCCGCCAGCCTCACTCTCGCGGTGTGTATACCTCATTCACTTCATCGGTCGTATCGATCTCGTCAGGGGCATCCAGTGTCAGCCAGCGCTCGGTCCGGTCGCAGTTCTGATGAATCAGCGCCAGCTCCGCCGGAAGATAACTGCCCGATACCTCAGACTGTTCGCGGATCAGCTCCACCTGTGTGCGCAGCGCCTGCTGGTTCTCAGCCGTCCGCGCCTGTGATCCGATCCGTCTGAGTATGCGCAGCATATGCAGGATCACATCGAGGTCATGCTTGCCGTGTCGCCGGATCGGTGTAAACACCACGCCGACCATCTCAACAAACGTCACCGGACGCTCGACGATCAGGCGCAGATCGCCTTGTTCGTCCAGCCGGTAGCGCTGGCCGTTGCCGTGCTGCGCCAGATGGATCAGCCCTTCGGCCAGCCGGTCAAGGCACATCATGGTCGTGATCGGGTCATTGATCGCCGCCGAGAGGGAGCGCACCGCCGTCTCGATCAGCTTGTCGAATGCGAAGCGCACATCCTGTTCCATCGTGCGTTCGCGGCTCAGGTCAATCGCATCATGGATCTCACGGTGCAGGCCTTCGAGGTGCTTCGGCTCACCGTAGACTGTTACCAGCGGTGTGCCCACTAGTACGAACTCGCCCGGGCTGTACTCCAGTTCGAGGATCACATTATGGCGCTGGGCAGCGTGGATCAGGTCGTTTCCGATTACGTTCTGGAAAAAGCCGCTCTCACGTGCGGGTACATGCTGGTGATGCGTCAGCATCGGGGGACGGTAGTCCGCAGGCGGCTCCACACCGATCTCTTCCGGATACAGGTGGTCGATCAGTCGGCGCAGGTCCATCGACACCCGTTCCACGATGTACTCCGACCGGATCGAATTCGCCAGGTGATGGATGTAGTAGATCAGCGAGAAGACACACAGCACGCCCAGAATCAGCCCGACCAGTACACCCACCTGTGGGATACTGAACTCTGGTTCATTGTCCCGTATCGCGCCTGCGACGATCGTGCAGTACAGGAAGGTCGCCAGAAACAGTCCGGCAGCGATGCGCGTATGTCGGTCACGGGTGAAGTTCTCCAGCATGCGCGGCCCATACTGTTGAGAGGAGAGTACCAGCGCCACGAAGGTAATCGAGAACACCAGCCCGACCAGTGTCACCGAGGTGGAGGCAATCGTCCCCAGTAGGGCACGCGCTGCGTCCGCTTCCCGTATATACGACGCGCTGATGAAGCGGTCCAGTGCGAAGTTTACCCTGCGATCCAGTGTGATCATGATCTCAGCCAGCACCAGCCCGAAGAACATGATCGTCAGTGGGATGAACCAGAAACTGGTTTGCAGGTCATAAAAGCGGTTTTTCAGACGACTGTACATAAGTTAAGGTCAGCTTCCTCATCGTAAACAGGATGTATTTTCAGATATCGTATATTCGCCCTGTGGGAAAATAGCGTGTTATAATGGCCCCAATCGTACAGGAAGCCGCGTTACCAACGAGCAAGGACTAAGATTATGAATCCCGGTTTACCAGAACTGTTGATTATCCTCGTGATTGTACTCCTGATCTTCGGGATTGGCCGTGTTTCGCGCATTGGTGGGGAACTCGGTAGTGCCGTGTCGAACTTCCGTAAAGGGCTGAACGACGGGACCAATGAGAACAAGGATATCAACAAGACCACCGCGAAGGACAGTGAACTCTAGTTCATCGCCTTCTCGAATGCCCGTGTGGTCTGACAGCATAGTATACCGAAAAGGGAAGACCGAATGCGATCTTCCCTGCTGTGGTGCAGGCTGTAGGCTGTCTGCGGGCTAATACAGAAATATCCTGAAATGAGGTTCAGGCGGAGAACAGTCGATCGAGGTCGATAAAGCGTTTGTGGACCACGCCCGGCGGGACTTTCAGGTTATAGCTCAATACTTCATTGTTGAAATTGCGCACAGAGTCGCGAAGGGTCTGCGATGGGGCGGGTGCCGCCGAGTTGCGGGCTTTGGCAATCTGCGCCACCAGCTTTTCGCGCTTTGTTTCCAGGGCTTTACTCTCCGTGATCCATATCGGGGCCATATCGTTGTCCTTCAGGATCTTGAATGCCATGCGCTGATCTGAGGGTGTGTAGGGGTTGTCATCAAGCGCCAGTGGACGACCTTCACCGGGGAGATTCTTCCACTCCTCAGACTGCTGTGCTTCACGCAGTAACTTATCAATCGCAGATTGCCAGTCCGTCATCGTGATTTACCTCTGGTCTCGGAATTTGTGTAAATTTTCACATTAGCTGGCGAAAATGTCAAGCAAGTCAGCCTCTCACCTCCTACTCTTCTTAAATTTACTCCTTTCAGAGAATTTTACGCTGTACATACAGACACATGTGTTACTATTTATTTCATATGGCAGATTGAAAACCTGGTGCTGGAATGACCTCGAGACTTGCATTTATCATCGAAGACAATATCGAACTTGGCTATATCTACGCAGCCGCGTTGGAGATGTCGAATTTCAAAGTAGAGCGTCTGATCGATGGTCAGAGCGCTGTGGATCGGCTGGAGGCAACTGTCCCCGATCTGATTGTGCTCGATCTGAATCTGCCTTATGTCTCTGGTCACCATATTTACCATCAACTGCGCAACGATGAGCGGTTCAACAACACACCGATCATCATCGCGACCGCCAACTCACTGCTGGCTGAAACCCTGCCAAGCCAGCTCACCGGGCAGGACTGCCTGATGATCAAGCCGGTAAGCCCCAGTAAACTGCGCGAACTCACCCGCCAGCTTTACCCACAGCAGGCATAAGAGCAGACGTAACCGCATCCATTGGAGACGAAAACAGGGATGCGTAACAGCATCCCTGTTTTGATTCCGGTCAGTTATGATCTGACGGGTGACTAAACGCCCTGACCCTGTGGGAAGTTCTTGCGATAATTCTCAATCGAATCCTGAATGGTCTGCTTGGTGGGGGCAGCGCTGACCCAGCCTTCATTGCGGGACTGTGTGCCCTGAAGTTCCTTATAGACCATGAAGAAATGCTGGACTTCCTTCAGGAAGTGCTTGGGCAGATCATCCAGATCATGATATTCGTCGAAGTTGGGATCGGTTGCCGGTACCGCCAGCACCTTGTAGTCCGCTTCGCCCTTGTCGATCATCTTCAGCATGCCAACTGGACGCGCCTCGATCACACAACCGGGGAACGTCGGCTCGTTCATCATCACAAGGATGTCCATCGGGTCGCCATCTTCGAAATAGGTCTGCGGGATGAAGCCGTAATCGCCCGGGTAGTGCAGTGGGCTGTAGAGCACGCGGTCCAGCTTGATGATGCCTGCACGCTTGCTGTACTCGTACTTGTTACGGCTTCCTTTGGGTACTTCAACAACGGCATACACAATATCCGGCAGTTGGGGGCCGGGGGTCAGATTATGCCATAAGTGTAACGTCATCATGAGAACTCCTCATCTACAAACTTACAAACTGACTTAAAAATTGCTTTGTTAGAGCACTGGAAATAAGAAAAATTCTATTGATTGTTCGTTGATGGTTGAAACGCTAGCGGGATGCCAGTTCAATCGAAGCGGCGGTCTGAAGCAGGATGGGGTAATACTCGTCGAATTCACCCGGCGCAGTGTAAAGCTGAATGCGCTTGTACATGCCACCGCCCAGTTCACTGACGATGATATAGCGGTCATACTGCGGAGTCGTCACCAGTGCCCCTATTCCGAGCATATCATCATCCAGTGTTACGTCTTCGATGTCACCTGCCTGGGCCGCGGCTCCACCCTGAGCGACGATCGATCCCAGTTCATTGGCGAACCACCGGCGCAGATTGAAGCCGGTGAGAGGCTGGCGGAATACCTCTTCCAGAGTACCGATTTCGACACTGAGCAGCGCTTCCCCGGTTGGAAGCGCTGCGGCTGTCAGCAGGGCTTCGGCGGTATTGGCACCGTTCACCATCGAGACGCTGGTCTGGCCGTTACTGCTGACCGTCCAGCCATCAGGGGCCTGAAGCTGAACGCCCCGCACCAATGTGATGAGACCGGTATCGGCTTCAGCGGTACCTGTATCAGTGTGTGTATTGGTTGCGTCTGGCGTTCCTTCAACGGTGACTTCAACTTCAGCTTCGACTTCTGCGTCCCGGCTGGTGGCGGTGGTCGGTTCCAGCCCGACGCCCTCATTATCCTGCGAAAGCGGCGGTAATTCAGCGGTCGATTCCGGGGAAAAATCCGGAGGCTGTACTTCTGCGGACGATTCTGGCGCGATGCCGGTCGTATCCGGTTCCGGTGTTTCAGGTGCGGCATCGGCTGTCACGTCAGAGGTTCCGGCCAGCTCCGCGGTTGATTCTGGCTGAGGCGTTTCAGTCGGTAGTGCGCGGTGGATCGTCAGGATGGTGTTCTGGAGCATCAGATCATAGGCTTCGGTGTGTGCCGAGACTCTGCCCGGAGCCGTCAGGACTGCCGTTAGAATACCGTCTTCCGAGATGAAATCGACCAGCGTTACCTGATAGGCGAGATTCCTGACAGAGTCGATCCCCTCAAGTGAAACAGCGGCGCGTGCGCTGATCTGTTTGATCTGTGGTGGCTCGAAGCTGACCTGCGGCCACAGCTCCGAGATCGTGCGCACCGCGTATTCGGTCAGCGACATGTTATCGTTCAGTGATGTCTCCGAACGGCGGTCATACGTTATGCGGACTACCGGCAGGGCGTTGAGATCGGTGGTCGCATTGATCTGCGAACGTTCCGCACGCACGAGTGTGACTCCCTGACGACCTTCCACTGAACTGATTTCGGCTTTATCGTTCCAGTCGTCGGGATAGCGGATGATGACTTCGCCAATGGTGTCGGTGGATGTGATCCGGTTAGGGACGGGCGAGACAGGCGCACAGCCCACGGCTGCCATCAGCACTGATGTCAGCAGTACTGCTCTGAGCGGTACTGTTCTCAGTGGCAAGACAGGGATAAATTTTCCGCAGACGCGCTTTGCCTGATGAATAACGTTGAACATCCGTTTGTCGCATTCGGTGATTGATCCTGGTGAAGCACCTCCATTATACACGTTCCGACGGAACCTCACTCAGTAAAATTGAGGGTTGGGCTTATGGAGCGCGTAAATAATTTCAGAAGAACGCGATCGGTGCGGCTCTGCATCCGGGGATTTCAGTAGCCGGATGACCGTGTTTGTGATTGAATCGGTGCAGCACAAGGAGAGAAACCTATCATGAGAAAGAAAATCACGTTAATTACCGGCGCAAATGGTGAAGTCGGGCATGGCCTGATCAAGCGGCTGCACGATCAGCAGGAACTCCCGGTGATCGTCCTCGATGTACGCGGCATTGATGCCCAGATGCAGCAGTATGTCGATACTACGATTGTCGGAGACATCCTCGATACCAGCCTGCTGGATATGATCGCCAGCGAGTACGAGATCGATACGATCTATCATCTCGCGGCGCTGCTTTCGACACACAGTGAGTTCCGGCCAGAGTCGGCGCACCGTGTCAATGTTCAGGGGACGATCAATCTTCTGCATCTGGCGATGGATCAGGGACGGTGGCGGGATGAACAGGTGAAGTTCATCTTCCCCAGCTCGGTGGCGGTGTATGGGATGCCCGATCTCAGGACGAAGGCCAGTGTCCCGCCGGTGCAGGAAGATGAATACCTCAACCCTATTACCATGTACGGCTGTAATAAGCTCTACTGCGAACACCTCGGACGTTACTATTCCCTGCACTATGGCCAGCTTGCGAATAAGCCGGACAGCAGCCATGTAGACTTTCGCTGTGTGCGCTTTCCGGGACTGATCAGCGCGACGACGATGCCCAGCGGCGGCACCAGCGACTATGCGCCGGAGATGATCCACGCGGCGGCGAAGGGTGAACCGTATACCGCTTTTGTGCGGCCAGATACATCGATGCCGTTTATGGTGATGCCAGACGCTATCGACGCCCTGCTGGATATTGCGGCGGCCCCACGCGAACAACTGCGTCGGACGGTGTACAACGTGACCAGTTTCACCCTCTCGGCGGAGCAGGTGGCAGAACGCGTCCGCGCGGCATTCCCAGACGCACAGCTTGATTACCATCCAGTACCGGGCCGACAGGACATTGTAGACAGTTGGCCGGCA
The DNA here is from genome assembly GCA_023430545.1 of Chloroflexota bacterium. Taxonomy (GTDB): domain Bacteria; phylum Chloroflexota; class Anaerolineae; order Aggregatilineales; family Phototrophicaceae; genus JAEZAF01. Next base: position 2,461 of record JAEZAF010000244.1, on the reverse strand, counting down.
GTGATGGAGGATCGCGCAGCACGGCAGGACTGGGGCTGGCAGCCGAAGTATGATACCGATGCATCCTTTGATGACTATCTTCTGCCTACCATTGCCGAACAGTATCGCGGGCGGGTGGTTTAGCTAACGTGTTAGCAGCAGCAGCGGCAGCAGCACAAAAATTTATATGCTGCTAATGCTGCAACAGATTTTCGTACGACAAAAGGCCATGATAGGCATGGCGATGTTAAGGTGCCGGATTTCATATCATAGCACGAATGTTCTGTATCTGTTGGTTCGAATCCGGTTGGGAATGGTTAGAATTCAGGTTGCGCCAAAAACATCCTACGGTCGGTGATCAGGGCTGTGATTCTGGAGGGGCGGTGCTGGCTTTGGCGGCTTCGACGGCCTGATCTTCCGCGATGCCCTGCGTCACTGTGCGGACAATCTCATCGGACTGGTGCTGAAGCTCGCCCATAGAACGTGTGCCAGAGCGCGTGATGAGTGCCAGAAGGATGAGACCGGCAAACCACAGTCCTACCAATCCAAACACGATTTCCCCACGCAGGACGCCGATCCGCGCACGCGACAGCAGACTCTCCAGAGTCAGGATGGAATTGGGCGGCGAGTAAAGCAGCAGCTTGGCGATCCATGCAATGGCGATGATGAGGTAAATCCACAGGTAGTTGCGCCGCAGCCGATGGCCGAACGCCTGCAGGTAGGTGATGGGGTAATTGGCGTTCAGCAGGCTGTCTGACAGGCGGGCTGCCCAGTCCGAGCGGGGGCGGAAGGGCGGGACAAGCATCGCCGCGTAGAAGTCAATTTCCATGAGGCGGACGCGGTAGCTCCACAGTTCGTAATAGCGGTAGCGCCGCGCCTCAATCACACAAAACAGGGTGATGAGCAGGGCCAGAATCAGAATCACGCTGTGATGCACGGCGGAGTCGCCAAAGGCGAAACTGAGGGCAGCGCCGGTGGAGATCACCGCCCAGTTGGTCGTGACATCCAGCCGCGTGCGCCAGACATTGGCACGCTGGATCTCGGCGCGGTAAAAGTGGACCATCGCCGTCGTGAAGTTGTTCGCGCTGATACGATAACCGCCGTAGGACCATACAAGGTCTTCAGGAGGTTTGCCAGATGTGCCGGGTGAGGATGAGGGCGGGAATGCTTTGTTGACGTGATCTTCGTTCATGGAGAATTCCGATAACGTTCATATGAGGGTCAAGGAGTGATTGTAGCATACCCTAAAAGGGAACGAAAACAGGCTGAATTACGTATAATGACCATAGACAGGCGGATGGTGATCCCCGTAGGATGAGGTTTCGTATGCCTGTCGCAGGTGCTTGTTAACCAAAGGAGCTTACAGGTGCGTAAAATCACACTGCGGTTTATATTCCTTCTGGCTGGTATTCTGACGTTAGGAGCTGCCGTCCTACAGGCCGCCCCGGACCGTGCCGGTCGCAACTCCCATGCGTTTTACTACCCTGAAGATACTCTCTTTTACGGTGAAGTTCTGATCAGTGACGATCACTTTGATCAGATTGACCAGATTTACCGCAACATCATCACGACTGCGCCGAATTTTATGGGGCCATCCAGCCTGAGAAGCATACTTGAAGAATCCATCGGGCCGGGGCTGGCGGGCCAGACTGTTGGCGATGTGTATGCCGCGCTGGGGGATTATGCGTCAGTCGGTGTGCAACTGGATTTTGAAACCGAAGAACTCATGGCTAAATTTGTGGTGGATATCACCGACCGTGAGCAGATTGAATCCCTGATTGATGGTGATAGCTGGGAGTCGGTCGAGGAAGTCGATGGCGACACGGTTTACAGCATGCCGGGTACGACGATCATTTTGCAGGATGACAAGCTGGTGATCCTTGGTGGCGATATGCTCGACACCTCGGTCACACCCGAAGGCCGTTCGCTGCTGGACAACGAGAGCTGGACACAGGCATGGGCCGCGATGCCTGAAAGTTCCTATAACCTCACGATGTTTATGGATTTGCCTGCCCTGCTCGAATCTGAGGGTGTGCGCGACACCTTGGATGAAGAGCCGTTGACGGCGGAGCTGTTCGACAGTATCGGTGCGATACTGTTCGGTGTGACAATCATCGATGATTACACACTGGTGTTTGATGCAGCGCAGATCCCCGGCAAGGCCCCACTGGCTTTACAGATGGCAGCGGTGGACCCAGAGTTTGTACGCTTCATCCCGGCCAATATGTCCGGCTTTGTTCAGTACAGCGACCTGACCAGCACATTCAACCAGACCTTCGAGCTGCTGGATCGCGTTTATGCCATGTATCAGAGCGAACTCGATATGCCGACGACCAACCCTGATGTACCGTTCAGTGACATCATGCGTGCTGGTGTGCGAATCACGGGTTTCGATCTGGATGAAGACATCCTGAGCTGGACGACGGGCGATTACGCCTTCTTTGGCCGTGCAGATATCCTGCCGATTATCGATATGTTTTCG
>JAEZAF010000226.1 GCA_023430545.1 Chloroflexota bacterium | reverse complement strand
GTCACGGTCAGGGTGACGGTGTGCGTACCAACGGCGAAGTTCACAGTCGGGGTCGCACCGGTGGCGATCTGCTGTGCGCCTTCCGTCCAGACATAGCTGGCGATGGTGCCGTCACTGTCGGTGCTGGCGGAGCCGTTGAGTGTCACAGCCTGCGTACCATTGTTGTCACTGTCGGCTACGGTCTGATCCGGTCCTGCATTCGCCACCGGCGGCTGGTTGGTCGGAGAAGTCTGATTGACGATGCTGAAGTTAATCGTCAGCGCGTTGCCGGCCTGACCTCCTCCACCTGTGCCAGTATAGGGCGTCGCCTTAAGGGTGTAGTTACCCAGCGGCGGAGTCCAGTTGGCGTAGTCGTTCCCGTTATTGCTGTAAAGCGCGTAGGGTGCGCTGCTTTCGGTCCAGTTGCGGGTGACGGCACCAGACAGGTTAAAGATCACGCTCTTGACCGCTGCGCCTGTCCCATTCTGGACATCAGCGCGGATGTTGAGCTTGTTACCGGTCTGATGAAGGTTGATGATCTCGCCTTCTTCGATCGTCCCGATGACCTGATCGGTGGCCGAGTTGATCAGGGTGAAGGTGACGACCGTCGGGAGTGTGGACGGCTGACCCGCATTGACGATGATCGTGACCGTATCGGTATCCGTCGCGCCGTCGTCATCGGTGACCGTCAGGGTGACGGTGTGGGTGCCGACGGTGAAGTTCACGGTCGGGGTCGCACCGGTCGCGATCTGCTGTGCGCCTTCGGTCCAGACATAACTGGCGATGGTACCGTCACTATCCGTGCTGGCAGATCCATTCAGAATGACGGACTGACTGCCGTTGTTATCAGCATCTGCCAGGGTCTGATCAGGGCCAGCATCGGCTACTGGCGGCTGATTCTGATCCGGCAGCGGTTCGACAATGATGGTCACGGTATCGGTGTCGGTTGCGCCGTCGTCGTCGGTCACCGTCAGGGTGATGGTGTGGCTGCCGTGCGCGAGATTGACTGTGGGTGTCGCACCGGTCGCAATCTCCTGTGCGCCTTCGGTCCAGACATAGCTGGTGATGGTGCCGTCGCTGTCGGTACTGCCAGAGCCATCCAGCGTGACAGACTCACCACCGTTATCATCGGTGTCAATCACAGTCTGGTCTTCACCAGCATCGGCTACGGGTGGCTGATTGACTGGCGTCGTCTGATTCACGATCGAGAAGTTGATGGTCAGCGCGTTACCGGCCTGTCCACTGCCACCGGTGCCGGTGTACGGCGTCGCCAGCAGGGTATAACTACCGAGCGGCGGCGTCCATTGGATGTAGTTGCCGCTGGTGTCGCCAAACAGTGCGTACGGCGCACCGCTTTCGGTCACATTGCGTGTCACCGCGCCGGTCAGATTGAAGACCACACTCTTGACTGCTGCGCCTGTGCCGTTCTGGACATCGGCGCGGATATTGAGCTTGTTCCCCGTCTCCTGAAGGTTAATGATCTCGCCTTCTTCGATCGTCCCGATGGGCAGGTCTGTCTCCGAATTGATCAGGGTGAAGCTGACAACCGTCGGCAGTGCTGTCACTGGATTCACTACAATCGTAACGGTGTCGGTATCGGTTGCGCCGTCGTCATCGGTGACGGTCAGCGTGACGGTGTGCGTGCCGACGGCGAAGTTCACGGTCGGGGTCGCGCCGGTCGCGATCTGCTGTGCGCCTTCGGTCCAGACATAGCTGGCGATGGTACCGTCACTATCCGTGCTGCCGGAGCCATCCAGCGTGACGGCCTGCGTGCCATTGCTGTCACTATCGACAACCGTCTGATCCGGCCCGGCGTTCGCGACTGGCACCGCATTGGACTGGTACTTCAGACGCCACATGACTGAACTGTCACTGATCTGTTCGCCGTTGATGACGGCCATCAGATAGTAGGTGCTGGTCTGATTGGCGAGTGTGAACGGGATATCGACCGTGCCGCCTGCGCCAATCGTAGCATCGTATTCGGCGATGACCTGAGCGTTGTTGGCCTCAAACGGATCAGCGATAGTGTTGGATGTCAGCAGCACACTCTGCACCACCATCAGCGAGACGTTCCTGCCCGCCGGGCCACTGACGCGGGCGGTGCGATTCAGCGTACTGACGTAGGCATCCTGATAGCCATTGGCTGAGGTAGTGGGCGTCGTGCCAAGCACCGTCAGACCGGGGGCTGTCGTCTCAGCATCCAGTACGAGGACATTTTCAGAGCTGCCGTTACTGCTGGGCTGTGTCCGATAGGTCTGACCGACGAGGGTAGTGCCATCACTGAAGGTGACGGTCACTGTTGTGCCTGCGAGTTCCAGACCTGACACGCTGCCCGGACCAGCGATATTCGGCGAATCCTCAATGCTGGTCGGATCGACATCCACAGCGAACCTGAAGGTCTCGCCCGGATCGAAGTCATTGAAGCTGACGGTGAGTACATCAAAGCCGCCATTGCCATGCGGCTGGCTGAACGGTGCTGAGCACTCGCTGCCGGGGTCGATCTGACCGGTGGCGCTGGCACCCGATGTCGGGGTGAAGCATTTACTGGTGGCATCACCTGCGGTCCCAAGCGGGTCGTAGACCATGTTCGGGAAGAGCGCGGTGCTGAGATCGAAGCTGACGCTGGTGATCGTCACGCCTCCAGTGGACTGGTTGGTGATGGTAAAGCCATCATCGTAGGTGCTGGCATCGATACCGCTTCCGGGCAGAATGCCGACAAAGGCCTTTGGTTCCGCTTCGCCGCTGTCGTCGGTGACGACGAGCGTGATGGTCGCCTGAGCATTCTGATAACCCGCCACTGGCCCCGCGATCAGCTTCGCCGTGTAGGTCCCCGGTGTGAGTCCGGTTGCATTCACGTTGACTTCGTAGGGCGTATCCTGATTGGCTGCGGAGGTCGTGGTTGCCCATGTCGCCGGCTGGTTGGTGTCATCATCGATGATCGCCATCTGCGCCGGAGACGGCATCGTGCTGCCATCACTGCTGTCCACAACGTAGGTTTCGCTGTCGGTCTCGCCTTCGTTCAGATTGAAGCTGAAGCTGTTCGGTGTGATGACCAGATTTTTGATCGTCGCGTTCGGGTCGTACTTCAGAACGATGATGTTCGACGTCTGGCTGGTCTGCTGATCGACCGCGTAGGGCGTATCGCTGGTCACGGCGACGATGTGATTCAGACCACCGTCCGGATTCGCGCCGCCTTCGGTCAGGAACAGCATGATCGGGATGCTGACCGTGCCGCCTGCGCCGATCTGCGCCGTGTGCAGGCTCTTGCCGCTCATGGCTTCGTTGGCGTAGTAGGTTGGATCGGGCACGTTGTAGGGTGGGTCACCGGATGCGATGAACAGACGGCCATCCATGACCAGCAGGCTGACATAATCGCCCGGTGTACCGGTGACGACAACGGTCTGCTGCTGCTGATTAACGGTGGCTGGCGTGTTTGGCACACCCTGAATGGCAATCGTCGGGCTGCTGGTCGCATCTTCTTCGATCACGGCCTGCGAACCGCCCAGCGAGCCTTCCTGATAGAGATTACCGGTGATGGTCGCGCCGTTACTGAAGGTGACGGTCACGGTAGAGCCGATCAGCTCGTAACCAGAGACTGCGCCTGCATTACCCGCACCGGGAACCCCCTGAATGCTGTTCGGATCGATGTCCACGCTGAAGGTGAAGGTCTCACCCGGCGCGAAGTCATTGAAGCTGAGGCTCATCACGTCATAGCCACCCTGACGCGGCTGGCTGAACGGTGAGGCACAGGGATTGGCCGGGACGATGTATCCGACCGCCGCGGCGCCGCTGTTGGCGGTGAGACATTTGGCCGTCGCATCGCCGCCCGTGCCGGTCGGATCGAAGACCATATCCGGCAGGATGCCGGTGCTCAGGTCAAAGCTGACGCTGGTGATCTCCACACCGTCGCTGGACTGGTTGGTGATGATGAACGAGCCATTGTCATAGGTACTGGCGAACAGATCCGTGCCTGGGCTGACTTCAACGAAGGCCTTCGGATCGCCCGGTGTATCAGACTCAATCGGCGTGGTCACGCTGTCATTCGCGGTGGCCGCATTGCTGGATGTGACGGTGACCGCATTGACGAGTTCTGTCACCTGAAGCTGGCTGGTGACGAACACCTCAACGTAGCGGGTATCACCGACACTGGTGGTGCCGAAGCTGCACGTCAGCGTGCCTTCACTTTCAGAGCAGACCGCATCGTCGGCGTCGGGATCGGCGGACACGAACTGGACTTCGGCTGGCAGGTCATAAGTCAGCGACAGGTCAGAGACCTCGAACGGTGCGCCGTTGGTCGCGGACACCGTATAGGATTCGGTATCTGCCACCACATCCACAACGACTGTCAGGCTGGTGCTTCCGCCTGCTGCCAGTGTGCCGAGATTACAGGTGACGACGCCAGCGGCATGGCTGCATGGAGAAGTCGCCGAGACGAACTCGGTGCTGGCTGGCAGCATATCGGTGACGACGACATCAAGTGCGTCTGCACCGCCGTCGTTGTCCACAGTGATGGTGTAAGTGAGCTGTTCGCCGAAGCTCACACTCTGCTTGTCGGCAGTTTTCTCCACTACCAGCAGCGGCGTATTCGGCTGGGTGATCGTCAGGGCGACGGAGACGGTGGTGCTGTTGTAACCGGTCGCGCTCACGGTCAGGACGCCGTTATGGACACCTAGTGCCAGACCAGTCGGATTGACGCTGAAGCTGCCCGGCTGGGCGGCATTCGGGATCAGCCATGCCGCGTTTGAGGTCACGAGAACATTGGCCGGGACCGGGCTGCTGTCACTGGTCATGATAGTGAAGCTGCCGTTCTGAGCAGTGGTGCTGCCTGCTTCCGCCGTAAAGGTGAAGCTGTTGGGATTGGCGACCAGACTCGGTATCACAACATTCGGATTGTATTGGAGCACGATCACATTCGATGCGAGGCTGGTGCGTCCATCGGGACGGGTGACCACCGCGACGAAGTGATTCAGGCCGCCATCCGGGCCGGCGTTGGTGCTGTCGGTCTGCGTCAGGGTGACCGGGATGCTGCCCTGTCCGCTGCTGTTGAGTGTGACATTGTAAAGCTGTTTGGCGAGGACTTCATTGGCCTCAAACGGGTCAATGTCGTAGCCGCCGCTTGCGCCGCTGTCGATGTAGAGACGGGCATCAGCACGCAGCAGGGCGACTGTGGCATTGGCTGGCCCGGTGATCAGTACCGTCTGGTTCGCATTGCTGACGACGGCTGGCGTCACTGGCACGCCCTGAATGGCGATTGATGGTGCGGCAGGCGCAGGTTCTGGCAGAACCGCCATTACTTTGGAACCGCCGTTGCTGCCATCGGACCACAGCGGCGAGACCAGAGTCCTGCCATCTGCAAAGGTGATGGTGACTTTCGCGCCGATCATCTCCAGACCGGAGACAGAACCGGCGTCACCAGTCGAGACATCGCCCTTGATACTGGTCGGGTCGATGTCCACCGAGAAGCCGAAGCTCTCACCGGGATCAAAGTCATTGAAGGACATCGACATCACGCGGTAACCGTCGGCGCTGTTGGTACCGTTCTGTGGAACGCTGAAGGGCGTCACACAGGTATTGGCCGGGCTGACATAGCCTACCGTCCCCGCGCCACTGTTGGCTTCGAGGCATTTCGCGCCGCTGTCACCTGCTGTGCCTGTCGGGTCGAAGACCACATCAGGCATGAAGGCGGTGCGAAGGTCAAACGAGAGGCTGGTGATCTCGACATCGCCAGTGTTGATGATCTGCATCGAGTTGGCATCGTAGGTGCTGGAGATCAGGCCGCCGTTGGCGTTGACGGTCACCGTTGCCCCTGGATTCGTCACCACACCCGGCTCTGTCACGATCCACTGGAAGCTGACGACGCTGCTCTCGACCGGTGTACCGTTGTCGGTCACCGTGACTTCAACCGTATACGGGCTGTTGTCTGCTGCGCCGCTGCTGCCGGAACTGTCCTGCGGGGATGCCGGGAAGTTGGTGAGCTGTGTGTTGTTATAGCGGCCATTCGGATGTGTGGCATCCACGATATACAGGGCGAAGCGGTCGATCTTGTGCAGGGTGGACCGGGCCGCGATCTCCACTGTGTAGACACCGGCGGCATCAAACTCGAAGAAGATCTCGTGGCCGTTGTTGTCAACGTTATTGGTGACCCAGGTCCACGTGTTGTTGGAGATGTTCTGGTAAACCTTGATGAACGAGTTCCCCAACGGCAGGTTGGAGGTCGGGCTGAGCGGATTCCCCTGACGGGCATACGCACGGCTACCGGTCCCCTTGATGCTGGCCCAACTGTCGTTGTGTTCCGATGCGTTGGGGGCAGCAGACCGCCACTGGAAGCGGTACAGCCCTGGTGTGCTGATGCTGATCGGATAGCTCAGTGTATTGTTGGTGTTGGGCTGGATGACACCGGTATTGGTGCTGCCATGCTGCCATTCGTAGTACTTGCCCACCGCGCCAGCAATCGGGGAAGGAATATCCACCGGGATGCTGCTGTCGTCCCAATCTCCCTTAGCCGGAACGGATTCGACTTCGACGACCAGCAGGCCGTTCTGTTCCAGATAGGCACCAGTCCCAGACGTGCCTTCCGTGATCTCGCCGGAGATGAGGCCGGTGGTCGGGTTGATGGTCAGGTTCGGGGGCAGTCCAACCGCTGAGTAGGTCAGTGACTGACCCTGTTCCGGCGGCGTCGCCTGAATCTGGAGCGAAACGGTATCACCCTCTTCATTGGTCTGGGTACCGGGATCTGTGATCACCGGCGGCAGGTTCACCAGTGTCGAGTTGATGGTGATATTGAAGTTGGCAGTCGTCGGGCTGTTGACGCCATCATTCGCATTGAGTGACGCTGTGTAACTGCCGTCATCGGCGCTGTCGGTGATCCATGTCAGCGTACCGGTGCCGTCGCCGTTGTCGGTGAAGGTGTATTCCGAAGCCGGGACGGTCGTGCTGGTGCTGTTATCGACAATACTCAGGCTCAGCGCGATTGTATCATCGACATCGTCTTCGTCAGTCGCGGTGACGTTCACGGTGATGGTATCGCCAATCGTGGCGACGACATCGGCGATGGGATCGATCACTGGCGGGTTATTGACGAAGCCACCAGAGACGATCATGGTCACGGTATGGGTACCGCTGTTGAAGCCGGTCCCGCTGGCTGTGATGGTCGCGGTATAGGTGTTGGCATCCAGACCGGTCGCATCGACTGTATAGCCTGTGACGCCATCCAGTGTCAGCCAGATCGGTGGATTGGCAGTCACATTGTCAACTGCGGTCAGGGTCAGGTCACCGGGCAGCGCGCTGCCATTACTGGTGCTGACGGTATAGGTCTGGGCGTCGGTTTCACCCTGAAGCAGCGTAAAGGATGCCGTCGTCGGATCAAACACCAGCGACGGTGCAGCATCTTCGGGGATGATGATCTCGATCCCCTTGAGCGCGGTATTTTCGACACCGTGTACCAGCAGGAAGTCCAGCGAGCCATCGGTCACTGTCAGGGTGACAGAGCGCATGAACGCACCCTTCGGACCAGCGACGGCGATCTGGTCGATATTGTCGAAAGCGGGCGGCACGTTGCCTTCTACTTCGACATCGAAGACGCGCTCACCGGCGAGATTCACACCGCTGAACAGTTCAGCAAAGAACAGGCGCAGTTCCACTTCAGTACCGGCTGGAACCGGGAAGGACCATGTCATTTCCGGCAGAGGGCCATCGTCCCAGCGTTCGGTTTCGAACAGGGCAGGTGGCGCTGCGGGGGCAGCATCCAGCGACGGATCGGTCATGTCGATCTGCGCGGGTATGGTATGGGCACCGCCTGAACTGGCCGAGAAGAAGTTGGTCCCGCCTGCTGTGCGGTACGGTGAAGGATTGGCGGCAGTATCGACGCTCCAGTCCTCGTCACTGCCATCGGCTGCATCAAGCTGCGGGCCGCCGACGTTGACACGGTACAGCACATCACCCGGCTGGATGACAACTGGCTCGTTGATGGTCCATTCAAATGACACACTGACTGCATCGGTATTGAAGGCGTCACTGTCATCAACAGTGACAGTCACAGGATAGACACCGTCGCTGTCCGGGCCGCCGCTGGCCGCACCGTTGGCAACCGTGCCGGAAATCTGGCCTGAGCTGGCATTGATCGACAGGTTCTGCGGAAGGCCGGTCGCGCCGTAGGTCAGGCTGCTATCGCCACCGCTGGCGCTGACGGCCAGACTGATGACATCCCCTTCGTTATCAGTCTGATCACCAATCGGATTGACGACAATCGGATTCTGCTCATCACCTTCACCGAAGCGCAGGACTTCAATAGCGGAGACTTTCGCATTATCGGCGACCGTCGTGAAGTTGATATTCAGGGTACCATCGTTGACGGCAACGTTTGTGTATTCCTTCACAACTGCTGTCGCAGGGCCGACATCGACGACGATGTCGTAGTCATTCAGCACCTGTGTGCCTTCGATATTCACATCGAAGATGCGGGCACCGGTACCATTGGGCGTGCTGACGCCGTGATAGATTTCCGCGAAGTGCAGGCGCACAATATACTGATCGGCGACCGGCACCGGGATGGCGTAGCCCATTGTCCCGTAACGCTCGCTCTGATACAGGAAGTCATCGCTGGTATTGGCGATTTCAACATTGATGATATCGGAGCAGTTTCCAGGATAGCAGCTTCCGCCGGTCGAGTACTGGTCGGCGCTCCACTGATTGCCCTGAGTATCGGTGTAGGCTTCGCCGCCTGCATTGATGCGCGCCACCACCAGCGGCATGGCGTTCGGGTCGTATTTCAGGATGGCGGTATTGGACAGGTCGCTGGTCGCGCCGTCGCTGTCCTTGCGGACGGCGGCAAGCAGGTGATAACCCGCTTCAGGATCACCCTGAGTCAGCGTGACATTGAAGTCCACATAACCCTGTGCCCCGATGGTCGCATCGAATTCCTGAACGGCGATGATGCTGTTGACCTCATACGGGTCGATGTCATAGCCGACGCCGGCGTACGGGCCATTCAGATCTTCAACGAAGAGTCCGGCCTCAAATTGCAGCAGCGATACCTCTGAACCCGCCGGTGCGGAGACACGGACGGTCTGCTCGTCGTCAAAGACGGTGGCCGGAAGCGATGGCACACCGAGTACCGAGATCGACGGTGCTGCGGGGATCAGATTACGGGCGATATTGACCGAGCCGCCGATACTGTTGGGCTGGATACGGTACAACTCGACTTCGTGGGTTTCTCCATTACTGAAGGCGACCATCGCGGTTGTGCCTGCCAGTTCGAGGCCGGAGACACTGCCGGATTCGTTCGGCCCGGGTGAAGAACCGCCTTTGATGCTGACGGGGTCAACATCGATTGAGAAATTCAGCGTCTGACCAGGGTCGAAGTTACTGAAGTTGACCGTCAGTTTATAGAAGCCGCCTTCATAGGCACTGCTGAAGTTATGATTGGCAATCGTCCCGCCAAAACCGCCAGCCGGGGTGAACCCTTTGGCGACAGCGTCACCTGCCGTGCCATTGGGGTCGAAGACCACTTCAGACAGCATGGCGGTGCTGAGGTCAAAGCTGACGCTGGTGATGTCTGCACCGGTTGATGTGTTCTGGACTGAGAAGCCGCTGTTGAAGGTGCTGCCATTGATGCTGTTGCCGGTATCGATCTTGACCAGCGCATCGGTATCGGACGGGTTCTGATCGACGGCGATGTAATCCCATGTGCCGCCAAAGGCCGGAGCCGCACCGGAAGAAGTCCCGATGATGCCGACCGCCAGCGCAGACGGCTGACCCTGATTGGTATAGGTGCCGCGCACCGCGTTGAGCAGGCTGCCAGTCAGGGTGATGGTGCCGACTGTGACACGGGGGCCGCCGTCCAGCGAATACTGGCCGACGACGGTGCCGTCATTCGGATTGACCACGAAAAACAGCTCGATCTCGTTGGCATTGAGGACACCACTGACATTCGGCGTGCTGATGTCCGTACCGGATGCATTATTGTTCTCGGAATAGAACTGGAAGCCGTTATTGCCTCCGTTGCCCTTCAGCACCAGCTTGACATAACTGGCCTGATCACCGGTGCCGATGAACATCCCCTGCGACTGATAATTCGCGGGCGCAGCGCCGTTGAAGAACGGGTTATTGATCTGTCCACGCACGGTATAGGGGCCGGTGGCGGTGCCAACATCCACACCAAACTGGAAGGCGTTCATCTGATTGTTGCTCGCGCCGTAAGCGTCGCCGTCGGTGATGTTGGGGATAGTGAGCAGACCAGAGGTCCCACCGAAGATCACCGCACCAAGGCCACCGGGGGCGACGAACTGATTCTGATACAGCGTCGTGCCGTTATTCATCAGGCCGGTGAAACCCAGCCCGCCGAAACCGTAACCAGGGAAGGCGTTGAACAGTTCGTAGTGAATGGGCAGATTGGTTGTGGTGCCGTTGTCGGCATCCCACGCGAAGTGATCGTCTTCGTCGTCGATCCCGTCATCGTCGTCGTCGGGGTCGTTCCAGTCTGAGACGAGGAATCCGTTGATCTCGGAGTCGTCGTTGTCCTGCGGGATGCTGGCTGGCGAGCATGGATTGGTATCGTTAAGCGGGTCCATCTCGTCGAAGTCGGTATAGCCGTCACCGTCGGAGTCCAGCGTGTTGTCGCTGCCGTCCGGCTCACAGGTTTCGGTATCGCGACCGTTATAGTCGGCAGGCTCGAATACCCAGATCTTATTGGCACTGGGGCCATACACTGCCGCCCAGACCGTACCGCCGAAAATGTCGGTGTCGCCCTGTGCGGTCACATCCAGCGGCTGCTGGCCGAAACCGGTCACGAGCGTCGAGTTACAGTTCGGCAGATTGCCATTCGGTGGATTATTGGCAGGGCAGTTGGTGACAGTTTTACCATCCGCGCTCAGGATAATGCGATAGATGGGGCCAGCACCGTCAAAACCCGCCGCCAGCAGATTACCTTTCAGTGCGCCGGAGAAGTTCGAGGCGGTGTATTCGGTAATCCCGTTGGTGGAGGGGCCGTAATTGGCGATCGCGCCGTCGGTCTGGCCGCTGTTGCGGAAGTCACACTCCGCCGGATACGCCATACTCAGCGGAACGGGCGGCCAGTCTACCGGAAGCGACCGGCTGGCAAAATTGGGATCAGTCACCGGCAGGATCTGCGTGCGCAGGTAGTCATCTCCACCAGCAGGATCACTGGTGTGCGGGCCTTTGGTATAAAGCCCTGCCCCGGACGGATTCCCACGCACTGGCACAGGATGTCCGGCATAATATTTCTGCCCAGGCTGGACAAAGTTAAAATCGCCACTGGTGAGCGGGCGAATGTAGTGCAGACCATTCTGATTGTTGACGACCGGATCACCACCGGGACCTGTACTGCTGGAGCCGGGTTCGCCGGAGATGTAATCATTGGTGCAGGAACCCATCGTCGGCACGGTCGGCGGATAACCCGCATATTCAGCGGGATAGTTGATCTCGCCTGCCGGGTGACCACCCCAACCTGAATTCGCACCGTTATCGACGCCGTACATCCGGCCTTCGTGCCCGGGGCTGGTCATAATCACGATATCGTAGAGATTGCGATAGCCGGGGGAATGCACCTGAACCGGGCCGCCCACGACGATTTTGGCCTGATTCAAGCCATCATTCCCACCGAAGGGATCATTTGGTTCGACACCGTTATAACCGCCATTGCCGGGGTCGGCGATGCCGTTGCTGTTGGCGCGGGTCGGATCGTCCAGCGTGGGCAGGTCGTAAATCCATTTGTAGACATACGACTCGGAGCTGTAAATCGAACTGTTGGTTTTGACGGTCATCGCTTCAATCGCGTTGAGGTCGATGCTGACAACCGCCGCTGAATAGGCATATTCGGTAATAAACGCAAAATTATTGGAGGGGGCACCAGCATTGGTGGAACCACCCACCGTGACATACAGTGTATTCCCATCCGCGCTGAGCTGCATCCCGTTGACAGCGTGATTTTCCTCTGAACGGGGCAGGCCGCGCACCAGATCGACCTTATCCCAGAAGCCGTTGGGATCATCCCGACTGGACCCTACCCATGTGAGGCGCGAAATGACGCCGGAGTTGGTGTCGAGATTCAGCTCCGCACCACCGCCAGCGCCGATACGCGGATCACTGGAACTGACATACAGCACTGGATTGATGCCTGTGCCGGTGACGTAGATCCCGGTCACCTGACGAGTGCGCAGCCCGGGCTGCGGATCTCCATTGTCATTGTGATTAGGGACATACTTCTGGACCGTCAGGATCTGCTCACTGTCCGTGACCGAGTAGTTATTCGGCCCGTTGCGTGCAACTGACATGACGAGCAGTTTGCCATCCTGCTGAGAGGCATAGAGGCGGCCATCCGGCCCAAACTGAAGCGAAGTCGGCGCACCGATATTCGCCCCAGCCAGACCGCTGGCCGAGAAACTGATCGATACCTGAGCCTGCACCGTGAAGGTGGTACTCAGGATGAGGATCAGAATCAGCAGAACGGCTGCGAAACAGAGACTGCGGGTTTGTAACAAGCTGCGGGTTTGTAACAAGCTGCGGGTTTTGGGGAAGAAGTGTGTTGAAACCATAATGCCCTCAAATTCGCTTGTGAATACAGTTTATGGAGATGTGGCAGGGATCACGATGGGCGACTGCACGATCTGCTCACAGTCACCTGCCGGACACCATTGGATATATTCGGGTGTGACATCTTCAGGGATTGTGAACAGGGCAAAACCACGGAGGCTCTGCTCCGGTACCAGTTCAAGATCGTAAAGCAGGGGGCTGATGCCTTCGACTTCGACCGGGGGGTATTCGTCCCCGTCACCGTCGATCAGGGCGAGATGCTCTCTCTCAATCGCAATCGGTTCCGCCGCGCTGACATTGGTGATGGTGGCTGTCACAACCACGAACTTCTGGCCTTCGGGCAGTTCCGGGTACGTCTCAGGGATTTCAATGTCACCATCACCTGCGAGCACCTGCGCCGGAGACGCTGCCAGCGAATAAGCGCGGTTAGCACTCAGCGCTGATGGCTGGTCGTCATCGGTCGCTACAATCGTCACGGGGATACCCGTTGCCAGTGTTTCCTCTGTGGCGTGGGCAGTGACCATTGGTTGAAGAGTAGAGGTTGGCGGCGAGTCTGTCTGTGACTGGCATGCAGAGCAGAGGACCAGTAAAAGACAGAGGGCGAGTGCGAACCTGACGTTTAAAGCCAAGCTTACCTCTTTCTACTATATTGAAGCGGATGTATTCTCTGTTTTGGCAGTAAGCGTTTTATATCCCTAGTTAGCTGTTCACTAAGATGCTATATACCTGTCAATTAAGTGATCCGTGTATGCACCCAAATTATAATAACATGAATTGCAGATTAAACATACAAGCCACCGTTTGTTTTGCTCATTTTTTTACGATGTTCAATTCTGCTCAATGCAAACGTCATTTTATCTTCTATTACAAATCATTTTTTAATACTTTTTCCACTATTCAGGTTCAAGCCAGAGATTTAGCTGAAGGCTATTCGTAAGGTCTGGCGGCTGATACAGATGAATTTCAATTCTTTCTGGTATACGCAAATTCGAAATGTTCAGGATAAGAGGAACCGCCGCTGACTCATTGTCCGCTAATTCAATCATTGGGCTTTCAGCGATGATCTGATCCCGATGCAGTACCTGGATCAGATAATTCCTTGCAGCGCCCTCGTCATTGACAATTACCGGCTGGATCTCCATTGGCTGCCCCTCTGAAACCACACGCGGATAATCTTCCGCCTGACCTTCCCTGCCGATCAGATAGAATTCGGTCAGGTGCTGCGAAGGGGGCGGAATGACAATCAGTGAGAGCGCCGCAATCCCTGCAATCAGAAAGGCCACGCCCATCACCTGATACAGCAGCCGGTTGACCCGATCCTGAGACTGCCACCACAACCCCGCATCCGAGCTGGCACGAATCAGAAAGCGCTCTGCGGGTGGGATGCGGCGGCGTCTGAACCATGAGGCGAGCGCCGCAAGCGTGACATAAACGGCTTCACATATGAAGATGGGTGTCAGACTGATGTCGGTAAAGGGCAGATAATCCAGCAGCAGTGCTGCCAGTGGAAGTGCGGCGGTGCTGGCCCCGAGGGCAAGCGCCAGCCGTTCCAGCACAGCGAGTTCCTTATCACGCGGGAAGACTGCGGCCTGAAGAAAGTACCCCGGCACAAACAGCACAAATAACAGCGCGAGGATCAGGCGCAGCGGTGACAGAATCGGCGTATCTGCCGCCAGAATGACGACAAACAGCCCTCCGCCCAGCAGCAGGAGCTTTAATTCTGCGGTCAGGGTCAACTTCATCGCTGGTAGGCGTTCCGTGGCCGCCGGTAGAACACCTGGACCTGACCGTTGTCATAAATCCGCAGTTCATCCTCCAGATACGGATAGGTTTCAGTCCGCCTCAGCCATAAAGCCCGCTCAATCTCCGATACCACGAAATAGCGCGTGCCCTGCGCAACAGGAAGCCCGGAGCGAAACACATCCGGAGATATTTCATCGTCATAGAACGGCATCGCGAAACGCAGCCGTACATTGTCGCCTTCCCAGATCATCGGCTCTACACTGTGATCCAGTACCCACTGCCCTGCCAGACGTTCAGCGTGGGTGGTGAAGATCCAGTTGTTGTTGACCAGTGGTTCATTGGTGGATTTCATCAGCGCGAACGTACTGAAGAGAGCAAAACAGACTACTCCGGCAGCCAGCAGGCCGCGCTGTGCCCAGCGACGATCCGCCGCCCAGCGCAGCAGATTCGCCAGATCATGAGCAACCAGGGGGATCGAAATCAGCATCAGCGGCGTAAACAGCCGCACCTGAATATTCGAACCGAGGATGCTCACGCGATCCACAAAGACCGAGGCGACCAACTGGAGCACGAATGCTGGATAGATCAGCCACAGGTAGACCATTGGCAGATCATGTTCTGAGATTTCATTCAGCAGAAAGCGCGGCACACCCCGCAGCCATACCATTGGCGACAGTGCCAGAATCAGCAGACTCAGACTGTTGAGCAGCGGATAGAGCCACGGATCAACCCATGCCCCGGCAATGTAGTTATAGGCATTGGCTTCAACCGGACGATCCGGCCCGACATTGAGCAGCAGTGCCGTCACAGCATCCACCATTGATCCAAAGGCATTCAGCAGCGAGTTGGCGGGTGGATAGAGATGGAAGAAAAACAGATACAGCAGAATTCCGCAGGCCAGCGTCATGAAGAACAGACGAAACACCTGACGCTGGACGCTCTCACTGATGGGCTGCTGAAGCCGCGCCCGCACAAACAGCCAGATCATCCCGGTGAGGGTGCTGACTGCCAGCGCGACGATAAACGAGGATGCGAAGAAGGCATTGCTGCTCACAAAAGCAAAGGCGATCAGGTAAAACGGCAGCATATACCGGGCCAGAACACTGGTGCGGCGATTTGGATTAAAACTTTTTGTCAGCAGAAAAAGCATCAACAGCGCCAGCATCCATGTGATCTTCTCGTGAGAGCCGCGCCATGTCACAAACAGGAAGTCTGGCTGAAGGTAGAGCAGGAGTGCTGCCAGCAGTGCAGTCACATTATTGCGGGTGAAGGATCGATAGGTAATAAAGGCCACCACGGGGAAGAAGCAGGCAATCGACGGCAGGATATAGATCTGGAGGGTCTGGATGGAAACGCCGCTGAGTTCCATCAGGAAAAGAACGACACTCTGAAAGGTAAAGCCGTTTCCATAGGGAAAACGGGTGTTGAGCAGCGAACCTGACTCCTGCGCACTGAGGATGGAATGCGTCAGATGAAGCGTGTCATTCTCATTCCATGCGCCGCCAAAACGCAGGGTGGCATACCAGTAGGTCGTGAAGGCATACAGTGTCAGGAAGAACAGAATGAAATAGATCGACCGTGAAGGCCGCGGCGTAAGCGTGAGATCACTCATTTACACATTACGTCCCACATTTTTGGCGATCAATACAAACAGCGCCGACGAACTGATCGCCAGACAGCCCATTATCACCAGCACCGGGATGCCATTGAGCGGCAGTTCCTGATTCAGAGACAGCAGAAGATTGATTTCGGGCGCGGGGATTGCCTCAACCCTCACGGAGCCAGCGGTCATCTGAACTGGCTGATTATCTGAGATCCATTCCTCGCCATCCCATTCGGCATCGAGGGTTACATGTGCCACAAGCTGCCATTCACCGGGGCCTTTCGGCGTCCAGACCGGCTTGAAGATCGTCTCCATGCCCGCATTGACATCCATAGTTTCGGTATGAACCAGCACAGCCTGGTCAGCCTGATGAGGATCAGCGTGACTCGATGGGCGGGCATAAAGCTCAATCAGGGCGTTGTGTGCATCCTGGAGGCCGTCATTACGCACACTGACATGAAGCTGTGCAGTTGTGTGCTCTCTGATGGCCTGTGTCTCCACGCTGACGATCAGCGCGGGCGGAGTCAGAGGCAGGAACGACAGTGTGTCATCCTGCACGGTGACTACATACCGCCCCGGTTCAAGCCCATGCTGCGGATGCTGCTGAACGTCCAGCACAAAGCGAATGCCCTCATCAAAGGCCCGTACTTCGGAAAGGCTGGCATCTTCAAAACGCTGAACCTCGCCTGAAAACTGTTCCAGCATCTGGCGATAATTCCCCTGAGTCAGCGAAGCGGCACTGGCTTGCAGCCGGTTCTGGAATGTCAGCCATTCGTCATGGGTGGTCGGTGGAAGTGCCTGAAATACCATTGCTTCGACATCCGCCTGCTTTAACAGCACCTCACCTTCCCCGGCGTAGATCAGATAGGGATCGGCGTGGATCAACTGATGCAGCACGTCTCCGCCCTGAAAATAAATCCACTGATCGAGGGTTTCATCGCCGTTCAGGTTATAGATGCGCTGCTGCTCGCCTGCGTCAAAATTCCAGATACTGTAATCGGCAAAGCTAAGGTGCAGTTTCTGGTCAATGGGTGAGAGATAGACATAGGGCGCGTGGCTGGAGGTGTAAGAGATCTCGCCACGCATCCCGGTGAACAGTGAGTCGAAGGTCGCGGGGATGTCCACGGTGTAATCCTGACCGGAAAGCATGCGCGAGAGCAGGCTGTTACGGAAGTCGGTCAGATCGGCTCCGGGTGCGTTAAGCTGCTCCTGATCCAGCGGCGGGACCGCTTCGACTGGTGCCCACTCATAAATCCCCTCCGAACTGGGATAGCGGAAGGTCTCGGCGGCGATCAGGGTTGAGATATCCCAGTTACGGCTGGTCACCCACTGCGGAAGCTGTTCATAAGGGACGGAAAGATAGGAGAAGTCGGGGAAGACCGTCTCTTCTGTCACCTGATGCCGTCCGGCCAGTCCCAGACTGAAATCCCACGAGAGATCCTCAGCATTGAACTGATTCCAGGAGAACTTCAGTTCATTGATCGGTGAGGGAAGATGCCACGCCTTGCGATCCCATGCGTCAAAGTAGCGGTGGCGGATGTGCAGCTCTGGTCGTCCGTCGCGATCTGCTGCCAGATCGTAATAGGCCTGCGCAATCTCGAAGTTGGCGTAATTCACCCTGGATTTTTCGAACGGCTCGAAGTTATGAACGTGAAACCCATGCTCAATCGGGTAACCGTGGAACAAGGGTGGAGTCACATTCGCCGTTTCCCAGTCCACCTGAATAAACGGCGGTGTATCGAAATAACTGGTGCCTTCAGCCGCCAGTTGTAACCCGGCAGCCTTCGACATCAGCAGCGGCCAGAGATGAAATTCAGACGGCTGCACCGGGACATACTGGCCCACATTGGACCACACACGCGCCCGTGTGACATTGAGATCTGGTGGTGTATCGATCAGCAGACGCCAGAGGTAATATTCGGGAATGCCATCCTGATTGGTATCGTGGAACTCGTATTCCATGTCCGGTACACCATCCAGCCGAAGATACGAAGCCCAGCTCTCCGTGATGATGTTGAGAAGTTCAATCGATGGCGGGATGTCGGCATTATCGTCGTACAAAAAAGCGCCGTCGGTCTGAAAGCGCAGATTCCAGTTCAGCTTACCGTCCGGCAGCAGCCAGTCACCATTGACGATGACGCGCATCACCGGCAGGTCGGAACCCGCCTCCACCACTCGCACCTGATTGCCTTCGGTCAGGATGTCCACATTGCCATCACGGTTGTGGTCAGTGTAGATCTGCGCAACCCTGATTTTGGGATAGCTCGAAAACCGGATAACGAGCTGTGGGAGGTCATCGTTCCCGACATCAAAGACCCACGTGTCGTTATTGAAATCCGGTTCACCGCTGCCATCATCGTAAACGCGTATGACATCCCCCGGGCCAAGCAGCGTCACAGGCAGCGTGCTATAGGTTTCGGCCTCTTCTTCCTGTGCCTGTGCTGAGGTGAACGTCAGCAGCAGGCTGGATACGATCAGAACAGGCAGAAGCACGATCGGGGCGATGCGCCGCAGACGATGATCGGCTGGCAGCAGGCGCTGCAACCGGGCAAAATCCTCTGGACCAATACAGCGAAAGATGAACAGTGCTGCCACATAGACCAGCCCACTACTCAGAATCCGCAGAAACTCCGGGTCTGGTGTCAGGAAGTAAACGGCAATCGCTGCCCCGCCCACTGCGCAGGTCCGCGCGATGGGAAGCAGAGACATCCGCCCTACTGTCTGGCCGATCATATAGAAATACAGGCAGAAAATCGTGATCTCCACGGCGATATTCGCCAGCACCGCCCCCTGAACACCAAAGACCAGGATCAGCGCCGGGTCCAGAATCAGCAGCAGAATGCCACTCAGCAGATTGGCACGCAGCACGGTATTCTGCTGATTACGTGACAGCATCAGGTTCAGCATCAGGTGGTTAGGGAAGATGAAGATGAGGGTGAAACCGAGCAGCCGAAGCGCATCGGCGGCGGGTGCATAACTTTCGCCGTAGATCGTCAGCACAAGCGGTTCCGCACCGATAAAGATAAAGGCCGCCACCGTCAGCCCTATAATCAGGCTGTAGCGCAGCGCCTCCGTGACCAGTGACACCTCAACCACCTGTCGCCGTGAAAAGGTCGGCAGCAGTGCGCTGGATGCGGCAAAGCTCAGCGATACCAGAATCAGGATAAAGCTGTACGCCACACTGAACCACGCGACTTCCTGTGACGAGCGCAGAATCCCCAGAATGAGGACATCATAACGGGAATAAAACGACACCAGCAGAATACTGCCGCCCATCGGAAGCCCGGCACGCAGCATCAGGCCAGCGAGATCACGGTTGAAGCGCAGTCCCTGCGGTGGGACAAGCCGCCACAGGAACACCAGCGTGATGCCCATCCCGATCACTGAACCGGCCAGCAGACCCCAGATCGCGTTTTCCAGTGTCAGGCCAGCGGCTGCTAATCCGACCATCAGGATGAGTGTAATACCGCGCTCGGCAACCCGCGTGATGAGGTCGAACTCCATCCGCTCGAAGGCGAGAAAGGCGCTGCGCAGCAGATCGGAGAAGCTGGTAATCACCGTTGTGAAGACCACGACCAGCGCCAGCAGCTCCTGTCCGTCAAGTTCATCGAGGCTAAGCAGCATCAGCACCGCGGCGATCAGGGTGAAGAACGTCGCAATCAGCCGCAGAAACACCGCTGTCTGCATGTAGTGTCCAGCGGTCTCCTGTGATCTGGCGATTTCACGCGCTGCGATCTGCGGCAGACCGAGATCGGCAAAACTCAGGATCAGGCCAAAGGTGTTGAAGATAAACACATACTGACCGTAGGTACTGTCCCCTAACACCCGGGCCAGAAGCCAGCTCGTGATGAATGCAAGCACCATCGCGCCGAGCAGGGATACCACGGAGTTGGCGATATTCTTCAGAACGATGAACTGGCTGTTGGGTTTCTGTTCCACCGTCATACGGTCACGGGTTGCCCCGCGAAGGCCTCATACCAGATCTGGAAATTCAGCAGCGCCCAGATTTTGAACGATGGGCTGTTATCACCTGCCATAAAGTCATCGACCAGTGAGCGGACCATCTGTGTATCAAGCAGCCCGGCCCGATCCACCGCTGAGGGTGAAAGCGTATCCTGAACAAAATCCCGCAGCGGGCCACGCAGCCATGACTGGGTCGGTGTGGCAAACGGGCGCTTTGGACGCTGAAGCACGACATCCGGGATGACATCCTTAAACGCTTCTCTCAGCAGATATTTGCCGACGCCGCCCTGCATCTTGACTGACATCGGCACGCTGAGCGCGAAATTCACCACTTCAACATCCTGAAACGGCACCCGCGCCTCAATCGAATTCATCATGCTCATGCGGTCCACCCGCTGGTTGAAGTGTTCCCGCACCCACAGCATGAGGTCCATCATCGCCAGCTTCTGGGGAAGATCGCGTGCGCCGGTGGCAGCAAGGCGCGGCGTGATAAAGTCCACCAGCGGATCAGTGTCCGTCTGCCGGAAGAGACGATGCTTGTCTGTTTCAGAGAAGATGTCGTAGTTCATGCGGTAGCGTGTGACTTCATCCTGCCCCAGCTTGCGATGCAGGTCACGCGCCTTCACACCGATGGTGCTGTCCCCGGAAACCGCGGAGAGCAGCGGCAGCATCGACTTCAGGAATGGGATGCGGCTGTAATAGGTCTCGAAGCGCCGCGCGCCTTCATACCATGGATAGCCGGCAAACAACTCATCGCCGCCATCGCCGGTGAGGACAACGATCACGCCGTGTTCGCGTGCCAGCTTCGACATCATGTGAAGGGAGACGAACGATGTTTCCCAGACAGGTTCATCCATAAAGCTGATGGTGCTGGTCAACAGGTCAATGATACGCGTACCTGACGGGATCAGGATCTCGTGATGACGTGTGCCTAGCTGGTCCGCCACCTGCCGCGCAAACAGCATATCCTGATTGTAAAGCGCCTCTTCCTGCGGGGTGCCATGCCCACTTTCGAAGCCTACTGAAAAGGTGTTGAGCGCTTCGTTGTGATGCTTTTTGGCAACGGCTGTCACCAATGTCGAATCAATGCCGCCGCTGAGGAAGACCCCCACTGGCACATCGCTCATCAACTGGCGGACAACCGCGTCTTCCATCACCTGACGGGTTCTGGCGACATAATCGATACCGCTGCGGCCATTTTCCTCGGCACTCACAGTTGGGGACCAGTACGTGCCCTGATGAAGCTGGCCGTTTTCCAGCATCAGATAAGACCCCGCGGGAAGTTTGTGCACGCCTTCGATCAGGGTGTAAGGTGCCGGGACATATCCGAGCGAAAAATAGAGGCTTAATGCGGTGGGATTCACCCGCGTTTCAGCCGATGTCAGCGCCTTCAGTTCGGAAGCGAAGCGCAGTGTCACACCGTCCCATGTGTAATACAGTGGCTTGATACCCATCTGATCACGGGCAATCAGCACCCGACTGCGGGCACGGTCATAGATCACGAAAGCGAACATGCCGTTGAAACGCTGAAGCGCAGCTACACCATATTCCTCGTAGGCATGGATGATCGTTTCGGTATCGGTCTGCGAGCGATAGACATGACCTTTCGCCAGCAGTTCGCGCCGCAGTGCCTGATGGTTGTAAAGCTCGCCGTTGTAGGCGATCCAGACATCATCATTCTCACTGCTCATCGGCATATTCCCGGCGGCGCTAAGATCGATGATACTCAGCCGCCGCGACCCGATCCCGACCCAGAAGTCGTCGCTGACTTCGGTGTAGATCCCGCCTGCATCCGGCCCGCGATGGTGAATGCGCTCACACATCGCTTCCAGATTTTCATATTCGATACCACCGTCCAGCCTTACGATTCCCGCTATTCCGCACATAATGCCTCGTATACTGTGATGAGTTTTGCGATGGATTGTTTCCAGGTCAGCGCCGCAGCACGCTCAAGGCCGCACTGCCTCAGCATGTGCTGACGCTGGGGATCTTCAAGCACCTGTCGGATGGCATCAGCCCATGCGGATGCGTCCTGAGCATCATCGACCAGCAGGGCCGCCCCACTTGCGACTTCGGTCAGTGCGCTGCCATTGGTACACACCACAGGAGTCCCGCAGGCCATGGCTTCCAGCACTGGCAGGCCAAACCCTTCCAGCAGACTGGGTGTGACGAACACCTCAGCGGCACTGTAAAACAGCGGCAGATCCTCGTCAGGGATGCTGCCAATCAGGTGGACTTTATCCGCGACGCCGACGCGCTCCACATCGGCCAGAAACTGGGCACGCCAGCGGTCACCACCCGCCCCACCGACCTTCAGCAGACGGACATTTTCGAGACAGGTCAGGCTCTCCAGCAGCGTGACGAGATTTTTGCGCGGCAGTTCGCTGCCGACATAAAGCAGATAGCGTTCGTCCGGGGAAAGGCCATAGCGCCGTGCAAGCTGATGTATCGCGTCAGGAATGGGATGAAACCGCAAAGGGTTAATGCCAGAGGGGATCACGTGGATTCTGGATGCGGGAACCCCCCATACCTGCATCATACCGTCCGCGGTGAACTGCGACACCGCGACAAATCGGTCGGCACGCTGCGCCCCGTCGAACTGGCGCTGAAGAATCCAGCGTTCCAGCCGGTTGAACATCGGCGCATCCAGGTCACAGATCAGCACGCCGAGGTCATGAATCGTCACAACCGAGGGATGCACGGGACGGTAAAGCATCTGGGACATACCGGCGATCTGCGTAAAGTGGACAATCGCCCCCGGCTGATGATCCTGCACGCCAATCGGAAACTGTGCCAGGGGTGTAAACCGTGTGGACAGCGGCGGCATCACACGGTCATTCACCATGACCTCAAGGCCGCACTCGACGAGACCGGTATATATCTCTTCGATATACCGTCCAATGCCAGTGCGCCCCTGCCCGGACGTATTGCCCACCAGTTCGACTCTCATCCAACCCTCGCTGGCATAGGCGGCTGAACGGCCTTCGACTGGGTCCCCAGCACCTGATGATAAACGGCCAGCGTCTCACGGGTGGTACGCTGCCAGTTAAACTGGGATGCATGACGTCGCAGCGCATCAGGGTCGGCGGGATGATCGAGCTGGAACACCAGCGCTTCCGCCAGTTCATCAGCGCTGCTCGGATCGAACTGCACACTGAGATGTCCCACCAGCTCCGGCAGTGAACTCGTATTGGCAGTGACAACCGGTGTCCCGCAGGCCATCGCCTCGACCACCGGGAAACCGAAGCCCTCATAATACGATGGCATGACGACCACATCAGCCGCGTTATAAAACAGCACCAGTTCATCGTCATCGACAGTGTCGATAAAATGCACGCATCTGCCGAGATCCAGCGTGTCAATCAGCTCCAGAAGCTTCTGACGCTCACCGTCAAAGTGAGCGCGACCGATCTTGATGAACTCGACATCCTGCCGTGACTGACGAAGAATCGCCAGTGCCCAGAGGAGTGTCCGCAGATTTTTACGCGGGTCCTCGGAACCGACGTACAGCAGATACTGAACATCACGACGCAGACCGTACTTCTCGCGGAATTCGTCGGGCACGGTCACCGGGCGGAAATGCTGATGATCTACACCCATATAAGTGACCGTGATGCGCTCCGGCTTCAGGCCGAGCGTCTCGACGAGTGTCCGTTTCGTGTACTCGGAGATAGCGATCACACCATCAGCGCGGCGCAGTGCATTCAGCGCAAGGCGATAAAATCCCGCGTCCACACGGTGTCGGAAGGTATTGAGCACGGGATCATGGCGCGTCAGATACGGGATAATATCCAGAACAGATACGACAAACGGATACGGAAAACGGCGCAGCAGCAGTGTTGCCATGGTCTGCGTCGGCAGGTGATACAGATCCGACGGATGCGGGTCCAGTGCCAGCGGATAGCTGTTGAAAAACGCCTGAACATCGACCCCGGCACGGCGCAGCGGCTGTGCCAGCCAATCCGAGGGGAGCACTTTCGGCTGCTGTAAACGGATATCGACACCGGCGGTC
This sequence comes from Chloroflexota bacterium, assembly GCA_023430545.1. Lineage (GTDB taxonomy): Bacteria > Chloroflexota > Anaerolineae > Aggregatilineales > Phototrophicaceae > JAEZAF01. Next base: position 3,578 of record JAEZAF010000226.1, on the reverse strand, counting down.
AGCAGGCCGTGATACAGCTCCATGGCATAGCGCTGCGTCCCGGTGACACTACCCCCCTTGTGAAGCAGTTGTACTCTCATCCCTGTCCCCTGTTCACCACAACTCGGAATTGAAGACGATACTCTGCACCAGTGTCAGCGACCACAGCCCGAAGTCCAGCAGGGTAAACAGCGGCAGCAGCAGATAACCACGCCCGAACGGGACACCGGTCAGCACTTCGCCGAAGCGCATATAACGCACGCGGCTGATGAGGATAAACACCCACAGCAGCAGCACCGCTGTCAGCAGCGGCGGCCCTATCAAGAGTCCAACCACGGAGAGCGCAAGCACCGACATACCGATCAGTGAGGCGAGTACTGCCTGTGCTGCTTCGCGGTATTCCTTAAACTGAATGCCGTGCAGCATAATATTGCGCAGCCAGCGCGTCTGCTGCGTTCTGTATTTGGTCAGGGTTTCGGCAAACCGTGTCTGGATGGCGCTGCCTGCCGCGTGCCGGATGGAATAGCCGTGGCGCAGCACCTGTTTGGCAAGGTGATAATCGGTGCCCGTCGGTACCGGGACGTGAAATCCACCGATGGTATCCAGCACTCGACGTGTCAGCGCGGCGTTACGGCCAAGGATGCCATTTGTGTATTCGCCCCAGCGTGACCGGCTGTATAAATCCGTAAACCAGACATGCAGCGCCAGCGGATTGTCAAGCTGACGGTCAAGCGGACGACTGCCACCGGTACAGACCTCCTGCCCTTCGCTGATAATGGGCGACAGGGTGCGTTCAAACGACTCGTCGTCGTAAAGACAGTCGGCATCGGTCAGGTAGAAGATCTCACCGGACGCGACCTCCAGACAGCGCTTGAGCGCCTGCTGCTTCCCTTCACCGGATGGCTGCTGAAGGATATGGATATTCGGGGCGGCGCATGCCACCGCCCGCGTATAGGTATCATCCTCGCCACCGACGCACAGGATAAGCTCGCGATTGGGATAGCGGAGATTCAGAAACGAGCCGATGTGGTCCTCGATCATCTGCGCTTCGTTCCAGCCTGCCACCAAGACGCTGACCTTTGGTAAGGGGCTGACCGTCGGCGTGTTACCGAGCGTCACAGCAGGCAGTGGACGCGCCTTCAGTTCACGCAGTGCCGCCTGATCGTGCTGCCATCTGCGCCACTGAAGCACGGCGATCATCGCTAAACCGAGAAGGGGGAGCAGATACGGCATCAGCGCCCTACTTCCACAGCAGCGGTTGGGCGCAGACATCAGCCCACGCTGCACCCTTGTACCAGCGATAAAGCACTGAACTGTCGGATGTACCGCGCCGAAGCTCGATACGTTCATCATCTTCGTAATAGCATGCTGCACGACCACGCACCGTACACTCAATCTCGGCAGGCTCGCTGTGGGCATCCCACGCCAATGATGGTGTATCCGACGAGGCCATACCATCAGGTAAAAGGGTTGTCAGATAGCGGAAGGCCTTGTCATTCCAGCCGCTGACTGGCAGTACATCCCGGAAATCGGGCAACGATCCCGGAGGACGCTGCGAACTCTGCGACGCGAAACCGGATGCTGACCGGAATCCACCGGTAGAAAGCTGCCCGGAAAGCACCCGTGACTGACTCAATCTGAGGTCATAGTTCCCACCACAGCCGTTGAGTAAGGTGAGCGCCCGCAGGATATCCGCTGCGCCTGCGATCCACTGTGGATAGCGGTTGACTCGGCCATTCGGGTAGACGACCTGCGGGAAGCCGCCATCCGGGCTGCGCCAGCGCATGATGAAATCGCCTGCGCTGCGGGCCGCTTCCAGATAGCGTTCATCACTGGTCCAACGATAGCCGATGATCAGCGCGGGGATGCAGCGTGCCGCATAGTACGGAAAAAACCACTCGATCTTTTTCCCGCGACTGCTGTACTGATAAATCGCCCCATCCAGCGGACCACCGGTGATCTGATGCTTCAGAATGCAGTCGAGGGTGGGCCGCGCATACCATACGGCATAACCTTCGTCATCGGTCAGCGCGGAGAGCAGAAAGAGCGCTTCACTCAGCGTAGCGGCCTTATTGGGGACAAAGGTGGAATGATCCAGACTGTCATGGAAAACGCCGCCGCTCCACAACTGCTGGATGAAGTAGCAGTCGATGTTCTGCTGCGCAGCCCGGAGATAGACTTCCAGACCGGTGATCTCGGCCAGCTTCAGCAGCGCAATGTCCGCCGCCGCCTCATGCGGGCGCCCACCGGAATACGGGTTGAGTTCAAAGCCGGAATGTCGGAAATTCCCGTCAGGATACTGACCGGTGATCAGATCCTGACCGGCTTGTTTTGCTTTTTCCAGCCAGTGCGCAACACCGGTTTTTTTGTACAGATTCAGATAGCCGCTGATGATGCCTTCATAGCGCCAGTCCAGCCCGGCACCGGTAAACTGGAAACTGTTCTGCCACCAGTGCACCACCGGGCCGGTATATCCTTCAGGGCCGCGCATGGTATCAAGCCAGTGATTGAGCAGCTCGATCTGCCGTGTGATCTCATAAATCGCGATCTCAGCCATGCACTCTCCTCATGACGATGACATTCAGGGCGGTGAGAACCGTCTGCGGTGTCGCATAGACGGAGCGCATCCGGTAGAGACAGCGATCTGCCAGATCGTCGCGCTGCAGGGCCTGCATCAGCCTGACAGCCACTGCCCAGAACAGGCTGGACGGTCCGTGAAATCCATAACGCGCTTCGACTTCAAAACCCGCCGACGCCAACCGGTCGCTCACTGACTTCCAGTGCATGGGTGGTTCGCGCAGCAGCAGGCCGGACAGCCGACCGCCCCCGATGGCGATCACGCGTGAATAATCTTCCAGCGCCGATGTCAGTGACGGCAGGCTGTCCGCGTCCGGCTCCGCCCAGATCAGAGTGTGAGCGTGCCCCGTCTGATTCTCGACACGGCGGCGCAGCTCACGGGTGTATAGCGGAGAGCGGGCTGCGATCTTCACCGTCCCGCCAGACTGCGCGGCCAGCATCGCCGCCAGATCGAAGACATGCCAGTGATCCAGCAGTGGCAGATGCACTGAGGGCATTTCAGACAGCAGCATGGGTCATGGCCTCCGTGTATACCTGCTCCAGACGGGGGGCGATGGCACTCCATGTATATTCTGCCAGCACTTTCCGCCGACCATTTGCCCCCATCTCACGCCGACGTTCAGCGCTTTCCAGAAGATGTGCCAGTGCCAGCGCCAGATCGTCCGCATCTCCGGGGCGAACCAGCAGGCCGTCCACCTGATCGTGTACGACGGTCCGTACCCCTGGCAGACTGCTGGCGATCACCGGTTTGGCCGCTGCCATCGCTTCCAGCAGCACCACGCCGAACGCCTCACCCATTGTGGTCGAGGGCAGTACATGAAGATCGCACAGCGCGTAATGCAACGGCAGCTCATCATCGGAGACACGCCCGCAGAATGTGACATGGTCCGTGATACCGAGCGCCTGTGCCTGCTGTTCATACTGGGGACGCAGGTCGCCATCCCCGACGATCAGCAGACGGACGCTGTCAGGTCCGGCGGATTCGGCAGCGATCACCTGCGCAAAACTCTTCAGCAGCACTG
>JAEZAF010000223.1 GCA_023430545.1 Chloroflexota bacterium | reverse complement strand
AACGGCCATCACAAAAATCAACCACGGCGGCATAGAGAATCCACGCTGCGATGGTACTGCACGCTTCGGGATCGTCGGTGGGCGTCTGCTAAAAGACATATCGCGTCGCCCTCTGCTGAAAGCAAATAACCAGAAACAGATTAAAATGAAACGGTGTTGATACGCCGTATCTGCGTATTACGTTTATATAACGTATGCATCCCACCTACAGGATGACTTCTCTCATATTTAACAGAGCATAACCAGAAATCAGCCGCAGCAACCCTGCGATTTCCCAACGTTATGACGGCTGTGATGGTGATTGGTGGTCTGGAGTGTCTTTGAAAACTGGTGACAGGGCCGGAAGAATCCGGCCCTGTAGGTTGTGTTTAGCCATCCACCGGGGCTTTGAAGTCATAGATGCCATCGCGGATCGCATAGCGCAGGCCAGTCTGACGGCTGAACAGGGTATCACCTTCCCGCCGCAGGGGTGTGCCGGTCTCCGGGCACTGGAACAGTGAGTCGGTGTCCTCCAGACGGGTGTTGTCAGGGGTATCACCGTCGGCTTCAGCGCGGATCATGACACTTGGTGTCACCAGCAGGCCGCTGTGCTGCAGGATGCCATCCAGCCCGACCAGCAGATCGACCGGAATGGTCTTTTTCAGCAGGCCGATGCGGAAAAACGACAGCGGCATACGCTTCTGCATCGTAAAGTGGGCGGCTTCCAGTGCTTCTGCGATGTACTGCGGGTGAAAATCGAAATTCAGCTCGACGAACTCAACCGGCTGACGGTCATAGGGACTCCATGACTGACGCCGCAGGGCATAGCGCAGCATGGCCTTGAGATTCTGCTTGTTGGCGTGTTCCAGCAGGAAAACGCCCTGTGGGGCCAGTACCCGCCGCACCTGCGCCAGCACCGCCGAGACATCACTCATATGATGAATGACGCGGATCATCGATGCACCATCAAACACACCGGGGCGAAACGGCAGTTTATAGGCATCCGCTGCGACATAGACGAAGTTGCCGGATGCGCCGAAATGTTCCTGTGCGTACTGTAACTGCGAGAAGGAAAAATCCAGCAGGACGACCTGTTTATAAGCGCGGTATTCATCCGTTAACCGGCCAAAACCCGCGCCGACTTCCAGCATCCGCTGTCCTCCCTGCTTCGGAAGCAGCTTGCGCAGGGCCAGACGCTCGACACGATCCTCGTATTCGCGTCCCTGACCTTCCCAGAAATCGGTCCGGTAATTGGAACCCTCATAATCACAGATATTGGTGCTTGTCCTTGAGGGAAAGCGGGTGTTCCTCGGCGGTTTACTCGGATGCATAATGAACTCACTTTTAAACTTATTTTTATCGGTCTGGAGCATCGACCTTTCGACCGGCCCCGAAGGATACAGAGCCGGTCGAATCTGTTTTGGATCGGCTTTTACGCCTGTGCTGGACTGTGAATAAAGTTCAGCCTGGACAGTTCGCGCACCTGCATATCGGCGCGGTAGCTGCTGCGGACCAGTGGGCCGCTTTCTACCCACTTGAAACCGAGTTCTTTGCCGATGGTGATAAAGGCATCGAACTCTTCCGGCAGATAGAAACGCTCCACCGGCAGATGCTTCTTGCTCGGCTGGAGATACTGACCGATGGTCAGGATATCGACACCCAGACCGGCCAGATCACGCATGACCTCCACCACTTCGTCGAAGGTCTCACCCAGCCCAACCATGATCCCGCTTTTGGTCAGCACCAGCGGGTCCATCTTCTTGGCATTGCCCAGTGTCGCCATAGCCCATGCGTAATTGTCCTGCGGCTGCACCTTCTTAAACAGACGCGGGACGGTCTCGACATTATGATTGAGGATTTCGGGCTGCGCGTCCATCACGATTTTGAGCGCGGCCTCATTCCCCTTGAAATCAGGGATCAGGACTTCGATGCTGCATCCGCGCTGAAGCTGACGAATGCGCTTGATGACCATCGCGAAGATCGGCGCACCACCATCCGCACGCTCGTCACGGTTGACGCTGGTGATCACGACATGGCGCAGGTTCATCGCCCGCACACTCTCGGCGATGCGGTTCGGCTCGGCCCAGTCCAGCGGAGACGGACGCCCGGTCTTGATGTCGCAGAAGCCGCAGGAACGGGTGCAGGTATCGCCCATCATCAGGAAGGTGGCCGTCCCACGTCCCCAGCATTCCCCGATATTGGGACACTGCGCTTCTTCGCACACGGTATGCAGCGTCTTGCTGCGCATCAGCCTCTGAAGCTCTTCGTAGGTCTCGCCACCGGGGGCGCGTACCTTGATCCACGGGGGACGGCGGCGCGGATGGCGAGGGTCCGGCTGCCAGCCAGCCTCTCCACTGACGGCGCTGGTGTCTGAACTCGAAGCGCCGGTATCATCGCTGCCGTGATCGCTGTCATCGACAACGGGAATAGAACTCAGATCAATCAAATCCGTCACACTGAACCTCCACTACTTTCGGTTATTATACTCTCTGTTACCTATAGAATTCCACTTCGGTATCCGGTTGAAATCAGGGCAGAGGTGGCGACATTATGACGAAACGGCCTGCGGTCCGCTTACGCGCTTCAAACCAGCCAGCCCATTTGAAGGATGATGTTTCATGTCATCTGCTTCGATTGAAACCCAGAGAAGTAAAATGGGTGTTTCCTGCATTTCACTGCATTATGTACAGAAAAGCGGTTTTGCTCCGGGCATCTGACAACGAAGCAGCGCGCTCTCAATTTCTGGAGACGGTGTTGTCACACTATACGCCGTAGGCTGACTCTCGCTATACTCGACGCGCTGAAGTCCGGGGCTGTACCTGTGATTTTGAGATTTCTGAACGTTAATCCGCTATTGTGAACCCGCTATACACTGAACATCAGGACCTATCACCGAACGTGGAACCTATTCTGACCGCTGACCACACACCCGACCGCACCTCACGTCTGCTTGCAAGGTTTACCGCACTGATTGCGCTCCTGCTGGCAGGCTTCGGTGCATGGACATTTACCGCGACCACCGACCGCACCGCACTGGCACGCGGTCTGCTGTGGCTGGGGGCCTCGATCCCGATGTTCTGGGCGGCGCTGGCCCTGCTGACCGCCCCGCACCCCGAAGATGCCTTAAACCATCCCGACGCGCTGCCCGATACCTATCCGCTGGAGACCTATTCGGATAATGTGACCGGTCCGCCGCGCCGCTGGTGGCATGTGCTGGGTGTGATTGTGGGCATGGTGCTGCTGATTTTTATGGGGGATTTCAGCGCCCGTGTGCTGCGGGTTGAGAACTGGCTGCCCAACAGTGAGCATTTTCAGTTCGGCCTGCTGATTGTGGGGTGCGGGCTGATCGCGTGGGGGCTGGCGGGTGGATTCCGCTGGCGCTGGGGCGGTGGACAGATCGCGTGGCGGTCGGTATGGCGCGATCTGCGTGACCGTCCGCAGGGCTTCTGGCTGGACCTCACGCTGATGGTCGGTTTGCTGATCGCCGCGCTGCTGCTGCGGGCTGTCCAGATGGAGCGTGCCATCCCCGGATTTGTCGATGAAGTCAGCTTCACTGCACCGCTGCCCGCCTTCGAATTTGCTGACGATATGCGCCTGATGCAGCCCATCAACACGGTGGCCGCCTTCCCGCGCCTGTACCTCTACTGGCAGTGGCTCAGCGTCAAACAGTTCGGGCAGGACCTGAACGCCTTTCGGCTGCCGACTGCCATTCTGGGCGCACTGACGGTCCCGGCGCTGTACTGGCTGTGCAAGCATCTCTTCGACCGCCGCACGGCCTTCACTGCGGCGCTGGTACTGGCGGCGCTGCCGATCCACCTTCAGATGAGCCGCGTGGGGATGAACAACGTCGGTGATCCGCTGTTCGGGACGCTGGCATTTGCTTTTGTCGCACGCGGCCTGCGCTATGGGGGACGGACGAATTACGCGGTGGCGGGCGTCATGCTCGGCTGGACGCAGTTCTTTCATGAGGCAGGGCGGCTGACGCTGCCGGTGATCATGCTGGTATGGCTGATCAGTGTGTGGATGGGGACGGAATGGCGCAGACATCAGGAACGTCGGCGGCGGCGCGGTCAGCTTGGCGCACGCTTCAGGCTGGTGTTCCTCGGCGCCATCCTGACTTCGATCCCGTACTATTACACGGTCATCTCGATGGGCGGCTGGTTTGCGGCACGTATGACAGATGTCGGCCTTAAGCCGGAATACTGGCAGTCTCAGACGGGTCTGGTGAGCCTGCTGGATGGCATCCTGCTGCGCACGCAGGGCACTCTGACACGCCTGTTTCAGGTACCGGAACGCGTCCTGTACTACAGCGGGACCACACCGGCGATCCATTATCTGCTGACACCGTTTCTGATCCTCGGACTGGCCTATGCCGTGTGGCGCTGGCGTCGTCCCGGCGGGATGCTGGTGCTGCTGTGGACCTTCCTGCCGCTTGGGGGGATCATCGTGCTGCTGGCCGAGATCATGTCGCCGCGTATCACCGTTTTCA
>JAEZAF010000212.1 GCA_023430545.1 Chloroflexota bacterium | reverse complement strand
CAAAGCCCAGCGACAGCTTAGTTTATTCCGTATCGGTTGGGACTGGCTTGTAAATCAATATAGGACAGAACGCGATTGCCCTGTCCTCACAACTCTATATCAATGAAAAATGTCCGGTGGTGACGGGTCGCCCCTACAGCGGAATCGCTCCGAAAAATGATCTCCCTCGTAATTTGTGAAAGATCATCATGCCGCCCCTACCAGAGATGTTAAGGTGCAGGAATTCACAGTATAGCACGAATGTTCGGGTTACACGGTTCGAATTTTCAAACGAAGTGGACCAAAAAGGCCCCATGTGCGCCAAGTTAAGGTATTTTACAGGTTGAAGCAGGTGTAAGTTGGGCCACGGCTGCCCCCCTGTCCCCTGGCCCCTTCCCGGCATTGACTGCAATGCTAACCACTCGCTGCCGACGGGAAGCGCATCCGGCATTCGCTCCGAGGGAAAGGGACAAAAACGGGTCGTGGGGAGGCTGCGTTCTTTGTTGTGTCCGTTAGTACGCATGCGGACACGGCAGTGCCGTGTCCCTACGATTTATGGGTTGTGTAGGACAATGGGTGTGTTGTCCGGGGTCTGTAAGGTTCCAGGAGAATACCTATTCTTGAAAAGGCCCTGATGTTCTTCACACGATGCCACAAACAAAAAGTGGAGATGCAGGTTTTCCCTGATCTCCACTTTTTATCTTACGCGGTTGTATCGCTTACGCTGCTGGACTGATCGATCCGTCATCGGCCCATGACAGCTCGTTGCCATCGGCGCCGTAGATCGCGGGCTGTGCTTCCCCGGTGATGACCTTATCATCAATCACTACACGGCGGATATCACTGCGGCCCGGAATTTCAAACATCACATCCAGCAGACGGCTCTCGATGATCGAGCGCAGGCCGCGTGCGCCGGTTTCACGCTTCAGTGTAAGTTCGGCAGCGGCGGCAAGCGCGGCGTCCTTGAACTCCAGTTTGACGTCATCCAGCGCCAGCAGATGCTGATACTGCTTGACGAGCGCGTTCTTCGGCTCGACGAGAATGCGCATCAGAGCTTCGCGATCCAGCGGGTCGATCGTCACCAGCACAGGCAGGCGTCCTACCAGTTCCGGGATCAGGCCATGCTGCATCAGATCTTCCGGACTGACCTTACGGAGCAGACCGGCCTTATCGACATCGGTGCTTGCGCCAACCTGTCCAAAGCCCAGCACGCCGCGCACGCCAATCCGCTTGGCAATTGCCTCGTCGATGCCTTCAAAGGTTCCACCGCAGATAAACAGGATGTTGCGCGTGTCGATCTGGATGAACTCCTGATGGGGGTGCTTGCGTCCACCCTGCGGCGGGACATTGGCAACCGTGCCTTCGATGATCTTCAGCAGGGCCTGCTGCACACCTTCACCGGAGACATCACGGGTGATCGACGGATTGTCGTTCGATTTCCGTGCGATCTTGTCGATTTCGTCGATGTAGATGATCCCGCGCTCGGCACGGGTCACATCACCATCGGCGGCCTGAATCAGGCGCAGCAGAATGTTCTCGACATCCTCACCGACGTATCCGGCTTCAGTCAGTGCGGTCGCATCGGCGATCGAGAACGGGACGTTCAGAATCCGTGCCAGCGTCTGTGCAAGCAGCGTTTTTCCGCTGCCCGTCGGCCCGAGCATGAGGATATTGCTCTTCTCAAGCTCGATGCCGTCACTGCTGCGGCCAGACTGAATACGCTTGTAGTGGTTATACACCGCAACACTGAGGACGCGCTTGGCATGGTTCTGGCCGACCACGTACTCATCGAGATGCGACATGATATCCCGTGGCGAAAGCAGTTCTTCGGATTCAAATGCTGCATCATCGCTGTGAGAGACGACATCTTCATCAATCAGCAGACTGTGACAGAGTTCGACACAGTAGTTGCAGATGTAGACGCCATCTGGCCCTGCAATCAGCCGGTCCACGTCATCGTGGCTGCGCTTGCAGAACGAACAGCGATGGTCATTCGGTGGCAGGTAGGTCACGTTATTTTTTCCCGTTTTGTACAGACTTGTCTGGGGTTTCCAGCACAGTGTCAATCAGACCGTATTCCACAGCCTGCTGCGCACTGAAGTAGATGTCACGGTCGGTGTCGCGCTCGATGGTCTCGCGGCTCTTGCCCGTGTGTTTCATAAAGATATTGATCAGGCTGTCCTTGAGACGCATCACTTCGTTGGCCTGAATGACGATGTCCGACGCCTGACCCTGTGCGCCGCCCAACGGCTGGTGCATGTGGATGGTGGCATTCGGCAGCGCCATACGCATGCCCTTGGTACCGGCGGTCAGAAGGACGGTACCGTAGCTGGCAGTCCAGCCGACGGCGGTGGTGCTGACCGGCGAGTGAATCGCCTGCATGGTGTCATAGATCGCCATCCCGGCATAGATCACGCCGCCCGGCGAGTTGATGTACATCTGGATGCGGCGATCGGGATCTTCGCGGTCCAGAAACAGAAGCTGTGCGACGATCAGGTTGGCAATCTGGTCATTGACCTGATTACCCATGAAAACAATACGTTCCTTGAGCAGCAGCGAATAGATATCGTATGCGCGTTCGCCACGACTGCCCTGCTCGATAACCATGGGGATGACGTTCGAAAAACTCATATGGGTGTGCGGTACGGCCCTTCGGGCGCACCTCTCCTTTCAGATTATCTGTTAGACGCCGTTAAATACGTTCGATTCGAAATGTTTAACACTGCTCTCAGTCGGGCCGAAACCCGACAGATCACACATTGGAGTCGTTGTCAGCCTCGTTAACGGTTTCGTCGGTGGCCGCTTCCGGTTCCACTTCCGTGGAGACCTCAGCAGCGGTGTCAGTGGTCAAGTCTGCTGACTGTACGGTTTCAGATTCCGCTGGAAGTTCCGGCGCTTCCCCCTTACCGATCAGGGCAAGGCGGTCGTAGGTCCGATCCTGCAGAATGCGGTTGTAGATACTCTCTCTGAAGGACGGATTGTCAAAAGTCTTACGCAGCTCCGGCGAACCACCGCCAAACATCTGCATCATCTGATCGATTTCCGCCTCGTAATCTTCCGGCGTGACGTTCAGACCTTCCTTCATCGCCACTTCGAGCAGCACCAGTGAGCGCTTGATGGTCTGGCGAGCCGAGTCTTCGTAATCGACATGCAGATCCTGATGCGTCTTACCGGTGATGCTCTGGTACATTTCCAGTGACATCCCCTGCTGACGCAGGCGCTGGTCGAGCGACTCAATCATGCGGTGAATCTGATCGTCCAGCATGGCATCCGGATAGCCGACGGTGGCGCTTTCAACCATCGCATTCAGCACCTGATTGGCGTATTCCTGCTCCGCGTTGCGCTTCGTCTGAAGTTCCAGCGAACGGCGCACGCGGGCGCGAAGCTGATCGGGCGTGATTTCCGGCTGTGTTTCATCAGCATCAGCGTCAGCATCCTCAGCCGCCTCGGTATCAGCAGTGGCTTCAGCTTCAGCCGCCGCTGACTCGTCAGCAGCAGCCTGTTCGGCTTCCTGGGCTGCGACTTCATCTTCTGTCGGGGCAAAACGTCCACCCAACCGAGTCGCCAGTTCGTTGGTCCATTCGGGCAGTGTGACCTTTTCGATCTTCTGCACCGAGACTACAAACTCGACGGTGCGACCAGCGACTTC
>JAEZAF010000153.1 GCA_023430545.1 Chloroflexota bacterium | reverse complement strand
ATTCGGACGTCCCGTTTTCGGTTTTTCAGGCGGCAGCAGCGGCTTGATTTTCTCCCATTGTGCGTCTGTTAATTCGTGTCGTTTGATCATGTCTCTATTTTAACTGAGTTTGCGGACACACCCTAGTAGGGGAGTACCCATATGCACCAAGTTAAGGATATTACAGACAACCGACGTTTTCTGTCGTCTGGCGCTTGCGGCGGCGGCGGCGCAAAAAAAAGCGCCGCTACAAGCATTTTCCCCTCAAAATCAGCTGCTGCTTGTAGCAGATGCTGCTGCTGCTGCTGCTGCTGCACAAAATTTTTGTGCGGCAACAACGGGTTTTCCCCTTAAAATGAACGGCAGCGCCAGATTTGCAGCACGATTCGGCTGCAAAGTGCTTGTCGCAACTCAGGGTTGCTGCAAAATGCCGAAGCAGTATCGTGCGGATTTTGTGTTGATGTTAAAGTGCAGGAACTTCATAGTGTAGCACGAATGTTCGCATTGCGCGGTTCGAATTTTCAAACGAAGTGGACCAAAAAGCAGGTTTTTCGCCTAGTGACCTCTTGGGTTGCAGTACATGGGGAGTACATACAGGTGCTCCCGAAAAGTTACTTCCGTATTATTGGAAGCATTTGAATGTCCGTCTGTTCGGAACCAGTGCGCTTACCAGCCCCGCGTGCCCGCTGCGCCTTTGAAAGGCCCGACAATGTCCGAGGTGATCCAGCCGCCGTAGAAATCGCCTTCCTGCGGCTGGACACGTTCATCATTGACGTAACAGGCGTCCATTTTGCCAGCGTAGAAGGCGAGATGATCCCTGATCGCTTCGAAACCCCTCATCGGACTGGCATAGCTCCACGCAGCGCGCTCGCGAATCACGCCATCGACATTCAGCTTCCAGTAGCTGGCTGCCCCTTTGAACTCACAGAAGCTGCGACCTTCCGCCGGATGAATATATTCCATTCGGAGATCACGCTGCGGGAGGTAATACACCGGCGGATGACTGGTCTCCAGCACGCGATAGGCGTGGATGCTGTCGGCAATTGTGACGCCGTTCAGCACGATGCGGATGCGCTTAGACGTGCGCTCGACACGCGGCGGACGCGGATAATCCCACACCGATTCCTGTCCCGGCTGCGGAATGTCTCGTTGAATCTGACCTGACATACAGTAAGTCGCCTTCCCTGTCACTAACAATACGAATGATGAGAAACGAAGCGCCGACGATTGAGGCTGTCGGCGCTTTGATCGACTCTATGCTACGAAATCAGCATTAACGAAAGCTGATGATCTGGCGTGGAGGTGGTTATTCTTCGGTCTTCTGTCCGCCAGTTGATGCTTATCTGAACTCAATCGTCGCCATCGAATGCGCCGGAAGCTCGATGCGCCACTGGCCGCCATCCTGCGAGACCTGCAGGTCACTCAGCTTCACGTGGTCAGGAGTCTGCAGGCTGTTGGCGGCGTAGGGGGATTCACCCGTAAGGATCGATGCGCTGCGTACTTCGGTCACGTCGGTCATCTCCAGCGTGACCGTCGCTTCCTGACTGAAGTGGCGGTTGATCAGCGTCACCGCCGCCCCGGAAGTGCCGCGTGAGGCGGTTCCGGTCACGGCGCTGGTTTCACTCTGTCCGCCGGGGATGGAGATCCCTTGCGTTACCTCGACCGGCAGGGCCGCAGCACCGAGATGCGCGGTGTGAAGCTGAAGCGCGTAATAGGTCGGTGTGAGCCAGATGCTGTTCCCTTCGGTCATCACTGGCGCGTGCAGTACGTTGACGATCTGCGCGAGGTTCGCCAGTGACAGCACATGACACTGACGGTGAAAGCCTTCGAGTGCGACTGCCGCGGCGAGGGCATCGCGCATCGTTCCGGCCTGTTCGTAGGTGACCGGCTCGCGATGGATCTCGTTGTCCGGTCCCCAGGGACGGGCTTCGGGATGCCATACGCCCCACTCATCCAGCGCGACACCGATTCGCCGTTCGCCTTCGGGTGTATAACTGGCGATCAGGTCCGCCGTGCGGCTGACGAATTCCTCGGTCCCGTGTGCTTCCGCCAGCAGTGCATAATACTGATCCTCGGTGAAGTCGGTTTCCGGTCCGCCGTGAATCCAGTAGTGATGGATCGAGAAGTGATCGACCATGCCCAGATAGCGCTGATTAAGCCGCATGAAGGTCTCGTTCCATTCCTGCTGATGTCCACAGGCGACCAGCTCGGCTGTCGGATCGACATGGCGCAGCATGGTGGCATAGCGCCGGTATTCGCGGGCGTAGGACTCAGCGTCGTAATTGCCACCGCAGCCCCAGTTTTCGTTGCCGACACCCCACAGCTTCACACCAAAAGGCTTCGGTGCACCGTTATTGGCGCGTTCCTTGCCAAGTGTGGTGTTCACATGGGTGTTGCAGTACTCCACCCAGTCGCACATTTCCTGTACGGAGCCGCTGCCCATGTTCCCGGCCAGATACGGCTCCGCCCCCAGCAGTCGGCACAGTTCCATGAATTCATGCGTGCCGAGGCTGTTATCATCCTCCACCTGTAAACCGCATGACATGCCAAGCCGGATTGGACGTTCCGACGCCTGCCCAATGCCATCGCGCCAGTGATAGTGATCGGCATAGCAGCCGCCCGGCCAGCGCAGCATCGGCACAGGCATCGCCTTCAGCGCATCGACCACATCCGCCCGGAAGCCCTTGTAATTTTTAATCTCGTGGTTGCGCGTGCCGACCCACAGTCCCTCATACGAGCAGCGGCCAAGATGCTCCGCAAAATGCCCGTATAAGCGCGGCGAAATCGTGCCGATAGGGGAGCCAGTCTTTACAGTTAAACGGGTTTCAATCATTTTAAAATCTCTTTCGGTTGTCATTATGCATTCGAATACAGAAACGCAGATTATAGCAATAGCCGATCTTCCACAATGAAAATGGATCTAATGTCTGACAGAGACCGTGCAAACATCTGAAATCTGTAAAAAACGATAGATGGTTTACGCGTATCTCCGCCAAAAGTCGGTTCCATTTGCATTAGATTATCGTCAAACTGTACTACAATGTGGCAAAGCTATCTAAAAGTGTCGTGATCTGCACTGCCGTGATATACGGACAGGCAGAGATAAGGTTGTGGTGTGTTCGAAATCATTCAACAGCAGGTACAGGTTAATTTCCGCTACCCGGTCGCCTTCACACGCGGTCTGTTCGAAGTCTCGAACCGGCTGCTGCTGGAGACCATCGCCGCCCATGCCGAGGCTTCGCCCAAAAAGCTTCTGGCTGTCATCGATGCGGAGGTTGTACAGCATCACCCGACGCTGATCCGCCAGATGAATACCTACTGCCAGCACTATGCCGCCTCACTCACACTCGTTGCTGCCCCGCTGATTGTACCCGGCGGCGAGCAGTCCAAGAATGACCATGCACTGGTCGATCTGATCCGCGATGCCGTCAATGAACACGGCATCGACCGCCATTCCTACATTATGGCGATTGGCGGCGGCGCGGTGATCGACATGGCCGGATACGCAGCAGCAACCGCGCATCGCGGTGTCCGGCTGATCCGCGTGCCGACGACCGTGCTGGCCCAGAACGACGCTGCTGTCGGAGTCAAGAACAGCGTCAACGCTTATGGCAAGAAGAACTGGATCGGTACCTTCGCCCCACCGTATGCCGTGCTGAATGACTTCAACTTCCTCGAAACCCTTGAACTCCGCGACTGGCTGTCCGGCATCTCCGAAGCGATGAAGGTCGCTCTGCTGAAAGACCCCGCCTTCTTCGATTATATGGAAATACATGCGGATGCGCTCGCCCAGCGCAAGGCCGAGCCGATGGAGTGGGTGATCTACCGCTGCGCCCAGCTTCACCTCGATCATATCGCCTTCAATGGTGATCCGTTCGAGATGGGATCATCCCGCCCGCTGGACTTCGGACACTGGTCCGCCCATAAGCTGGAACAGCTTTCCAACTACGGCCTGCGTCATGGGGAAGCCGTCGCGATTGGCATCGCGCTCGACTCGACCTATTCCTACCTCAACGGAATGCTGTCTCAGGCCGACTGGGAACGGATTCTGCGCGTGTTTGTGTCGCTTGGTCTGCCGATTCATACACCGGAACTCGAAGTCACCGCCGCAGATGACCCGAATGGGCTGCCGCTGGTGCTGAAGGGGCTGACCGAATTCCGCGAACATCTCGGCGGCGAACTGACCATCATGCTGCTTCAGGGGATCGGGCAGGGCGTCGAAGTCCACGAGATTGATACCGATATCATGATGCAGGCGGTGCGTCTGCTGGAGCAGTGCTCACAGAAAATGACCGATTTACAGGGAGTGTCATAACGTCTTATGTCCAATAACCTTACACCCGATGAACAGAATACCTGTCCGCTGACTCAAAAGCAGTTGATTGCCGAGTATTTTATGGAGTATCGCAATCGCGTGCTGGCGGTGGCCGCTTTCCTCGACCGCATGGATCGCAGTGTCGAGCATAACGCCGAAGACGACTTCCGCGTCATCGCCCTGCGTAAGGCGCTGCACGTACTGACCGAAGACGGCCCGGAGCGCGTCGAGCGCATTCAGATGATCTTCAGTGACCCGAATATCACCCTGATGGACGAACGCGACCGCCAGAACGCCTACGGTGCCTACGAGTCCAGCAGTAACGGCCACTCCAGCAGCGGCCATGCTGCAAATGGCAAGAACCAGAACGGAGACAAATAGTCATGAAGTACATTGATCTGCACGCCCACATGGTGTCACGCTCCACCGACGACTATATGGCGATGTCCCTCTCCGGCTGCGTAGCTGTGACAGAACCGGCTTTCTGGGCAGGTTATGATCGTACCTCGGTTGACGTGTTCGAGGATTATTTCGATCGTCTGACCGATTTCGAACCGAAGCGCGCCGCGAAGTACGGCATCCAGCATTATACGTGGCTGTGTTTGAATCCGAAGGAAGGCGAGGATCGTCAGCTTGCCCGTCAGGTGCTGGACCTCATCCCGCGTTATCTCGACCGCCCGAATGTACTCGGCATCGGTGAGATCGGCCTCAACCGTGTGACGCGCAACGAGCTGGATACCTTCAACGATCACGTCAATCTCGCGCTGGACCATAACCAGCCGATTCACATCCACACCCCGCATCTTGAGGACAAATACAAGGGAACCCGCGTGATCGTCGATGCGCTGATGGCGAACCCGCGTGTTGTGCCGCATCAGGTGATGGTCGATCATGCCGAGGAACATACCATCCGCATGATTCTTGAAAACGGCTTCTGGACTGGCATCACACTGTACCCGACCACGAAGGCGACCCCCGCCCGCGCCATCGACATGATCGAGCGCTACGGCGCAGACCGCATCTGCGTCGCTTCCGCCTGTGACTGGGGCCCCAGCGAACCGCTGGCGATCCCGCAGTTCGTGTTCGAGATGCGTCGCCGTGGTCACAGCGAATCCCTGATCAATAAGGTGATCTACGAAAACCCGCGTGAGTTCCTCAGCGCGTCTCCGAAGTTCAAACTCGCGGACTCTCTGACGACACTGAAGCTGAATGCGTAACCTTACCTCCTGACCTCTCAAGGGTAGGCTTTTATTCAGCAGCCATCGAAGAGGGTGTAACGCATTCTTTACCCCACCCGTCACGCTTCGCGTGCCAGCACACTGCGTGTGTCACCCTCCCCGGCGAAACTTGTTTCGCACACTCCGTTCATGGAGAGGGCTTAAAAAAGCGTGGTCTGTTCCCTCCCCGATTTCGGGGAGGGCTAGGGAGGGGTCAAAAAAGCAAATACCTACCCCTGAGAAGGGGACAGGGTGGGGTCAGCATTGTTAAATCTTCCGATTTCTAACCCAAGTGATAATGTCATGCGTACTGGAATCCTGCCTGCCATCCATCTGACCTACTGCACCAACATTCATCCCTCAACCGGATGGGAACAGGCATTCAATACCCTGAAGCACTATGCGCCGAAACTGAAAGCCGCGCTGTCCCCGCATGCGCCGTTTGGCATCGGGATGCGCATCTCTGGCGTGGAAAGCATCGCCCTGTGCGAAGGCGATCATCTGGACGAACTGAAAGCCTGGCTGGATGAAAACGGCCTCTACGTCTTTACTATCAACGGCTTCCCGTATGGGCCATTCCACAACCAGCCGGTGAAGGAGAACGTCCATGCACCAGACTGGCGCGACGATGAGCGCGTAGCTTATACCCTGAGGCTGGTGCATATTCTGGCGGCACTGCTTCCGGAGGATGTCGAAAGCGGCGGCATCTCCACCAGTCCGCTGTCGTACAAACGCTGGGTGGATTTAACCGACCGCGCTACATGGGAACTGATGACACGTAATGTCTGTCAGGTGGCATCAGCGATGTATCGGGTTCGTCAGGATACCGGTAAACTGCTGCATCTCGATCTGGAACCAGAGCCGGACGGCGTGCTGGAAAACAGCGGTGAAGTCGTCGCCTTTTACCGTGACTGGCTGCTGACCTATGGCGCGGACGTACTGGCCTCTGAACTGAAGATCACAGCGGAAGCGGCACGCGAAGCCCTGCTGACGCACATCCAGCTCTGCTTCGATACCTGTCATGTGGCAGTAGCCTATGAAGAGCCATCGGACTTTCTGGATGCGATCGCGCCGCTGGGGATCAGGGTCGGCAAGATTCAGGTCAGCTCCGCCGTCCAGATCATGCTGCCGGAACATAGGGGATCGCGTCCCGCCGTGCAGAAGGCGCTTCAGCCGTTTATCGAATCCACCTATCTGCATCAGGTGATCCAGCGCAATCATGACGGCAGCCTGACCCAGTACCCGGATCTGCCGCAGGCGCTGGAGCATCTGGACGACCCACAGGCGGCGGAATGGCGTATTCACTTCCACGTCCCCATTTTTGTCGAAAGCTACGGCGTGCTGGATTCCACACAGGCCGGCATCCTCAAGACCTTTGCCGCGCTGCGCAATCGGCAGTTCACACGCCATCTCGAAATCGAGACCTATACCTGGGATGTGCTGCCGCAGGGCATGAAGCGCGATCTTTACGAATCGATTCGTCGGGAATTTGAATGGGTGGTACAGAATCTATGACCTCGACCGAAATGTCCCCAATCGCACCCGGCGGGATGCGCCGGAAGCTGACCGCATACCTCGCACTGGCGCGGATCTCTAACAGCCCGACTGTCGTCACCAATGTGCTGGCGGGTGCGGCCCTCGGTCTTGCGGCCAGCGGCAGAGGCGTTGTCGTGCCGCTGTATGTGATGGTCGCTGTGTCGCTGGCGATGGTGCTGTACTACACCGCCGGGATGGTGCTCAACGACATCTGCGATTACGAATTTGACAAGCAGAAACGCGCCGACCGTCCGCTGGTGACCGGTGCCGTCAGCATGTCTGAAGCGAAAGCGCTGACACATGGCTTATTCGCGACAGGGAGCTTTCTGCTGGCGCTGGTGGATCTCAAGCTGCTGCTGATCGGTTTCGTGCTGGTCGGGTTCATCACCCTGTATGACACATGGCACAAGGGTAATGTCCTGAGTCCTGTCATCATGGCGATCAACCGTCTGCTGGTCTATGTGATCGCGTTCGTCGCGTTTTATCCGACGCCGACCACCGCGCTGTGGATCGCTCTCGGCCTGCTGATGTCGTACATGATCGGCCTGACCTTTATCGCCAAGAGCGAGACCGAAGCCAGCTTCAGCAAATACTGGCCGCTGGCGGTGCTGTATCTGCCGGTTCTCTACTTCCTGACACAGCTCAGCCAGCCGTTTGTTGTGATTCTGCTGATCATCTTCGCGCTGTGGATCGCCTACAGTGTGCGCTTTGTCTATCAGGGGAAGATCGGCAAAGGCATCACCTCATTGATCGCCGGGATTTCGCTCTATGACGCGCTGGTGATCGCCGTCGCAGGCACGACCGGCTGGCTCTGGCTGGCGCTGCTCGGCTTTGGCCTGACCGTGTTTTTCCAGAATTACATCAAGGGATCTTAGAGCCACAGGTTCGCAGAATCACAGGGACATAAGCCTGAAAGGGATGAGCATGACCCATCGTACTGCTGTCATTAACGCTGTCGGCCTGACCCCGGAACTGCTGCAAGGGACGCCGAAACTTAACCAGTTCGCGCAGTCCGGCACCTGCGTGACGATCAATGCCGCGCTGCCTGCTGTCACCTGCACGGCGCAGTCCAATTATGTGACCGGCACGACACCTTCCGAACATGGGATTGTCGCCAACGGCTGGTACTTCCGCGATGAATGCGAAGTTAAGTTCTGGCGTCAGTCCAACAAACTGGTGCAGCGTCCCAAGATCTGGGAAGTGATGCGCCAGCAGGACCCCACCTTCACCAGCGCCAATATGTTCTGGTGGTACAACATGTATTCATCGGTCGATTATTCAGCGACACCCCGCCCGATGTACCCGTCCGATGGCCGCAAGCTGCCCGATGTCTACACCTATCCGGGTGATCTGCGGACGACCCTTCAGCGTGAACTCGGTGAATTCCCGCTGTTTCAGTTCTGGGGGCCGAATACGACAGTCAAATCGACGCAGTGGATCGCGGATGCTTCCAAATATGTCGAGGAAAAGCACAGCCCGACCTTCACGCTGATCTATCTGCCGCATCTGGATTATGTGCTTCAGCGCGTCGGGCCGGACCTGAACGCCGCCGCCCATGATCTGCGCGAACTCGATGACATCGCATCCGGACTGATTGACTTCTACGAGAAGCGTGGAGTACGGGTCATCGTGCTGTCGGAATACGGTATCACGCCGGTCGATACCCCGATCCACATCAATCGTGCGCTGCGCCGCGCCGGTCTGATCAAATTCCGCGAAGAACTCGGTCTCGAAATGGTGGATATCGGTGTCAGCCGGGCCTTTGCCGCCAGCGATCATCAGATCGCGCATGTCTATGTCAATGATCCGTCGGTGATGGGGCAGGTGCGCGGCATCCTCGAAAAACTGGACGGCATCGCGAAAATCCTTGAGACACAGGAAGAGAAAGCCGCCCATGGTCTCGATCATCCGCGCTCCGGTGAGCTGATCGCACTGGCGAAGCCCAATGCTTGGTTCACCTACTACTACTGGCTGGACGACTCCCGTGCCCCCGATTATGCCCGCACGGTCGATATCCACCGCAAGCCCGGGTACGATCCGGCAGAGCTGTTCATCGATCCCGCTATTGGCAATCCTAAGCTGAAGGCCGGGTTGAAGCTGCTGCGCAAGAAGCTCGGCCTCCGCTATCTGATGGACCTCACGCCGCTGGATGCCTCACTGGTCAAAGGGTCGCATGGCGTGCCCACGTCTCCACAGCAGGGGCCGCTGCTGCTGACACGGCACAGGCATCTGGTCGAACAGGATAATGTCGATTCGACCGATGTCTACCAAGTCATGATGCGCCATCTCACAGAAACCTGATATTCGCCAAAGCTGCGGTATAGTTAAAAGGGGACTCCGGCGCTGCACGCTCTGTCCTCTTTTGATTCTGCCAGAATGTACGATCACTCAAACCCTTGTCTCTTTTGGAGCCTATCTTGATCGAATATGTTTCTTTCGGCATTGTTATTGACGATATTGTCTATCCTGATGGCCGGGTTGAGGACGATGTGCTGGGCGGTGGTGGCCCTCAGACCGCATGGGGGATGGCTGCCGCAATTGCCGATATGCATGAGATGAAGACCGCCGAATGCCGTGTTGGGCTGGCCGCTTCCATTGGTCCGGATCTTCAGGCGGAGATCTTCGAGCCGTTACAGGCCGCCGGGATCGATTATGCCGGTGTGCAGCCGGTCTGGGAAGCGACGCCGCGTGCATGGCAGATGATGGATGAGGCTGGCACACGCGAACATCGCTGGCAGGTCCCGCCCCCGGCTGCCGATGCCGTCCGTCCCGGTGCCAGCCTGCTGCCGAAGAAGTACCGCAGTGCGCATGGTTTTCACTGGGGGCTGCACCCCGAAAATCCCGGCCTGTCGCTGGCACATAAGCTGACGCGGCAGGGTAAGACCGTCAGTCTGGAGACTTTCAAGCCGCCGGAACAGCCCCTGAATGATACCGAACTCGGCAATCTGCTGCGTGCCTGTACCATCTTTTCGCCTAATCTGGATGAAGCCATCGGCATCACCGGGGAAGAAAAGCGGGCGCGGATGCTGTACCGCTTCCGCCGCTGTGGTGCGAAGATCATCGCGCTGCGGTTGGGGGCCAATGGCGCGGAGATCTGGGATTTTCGCGGCGGTCGCATCGAAGCCGTGCAGGTCCCGGCCTATCAGACGGCGGTTGTCGATGCGGTGGGTGCGGGTAACGCTTTCTGTGGGGCATTTCTGGCCGCGCTGCCACTGGGGATCAAGGCGGCGGCCTGTCATGCGGCGACAGCAGCCTCGTATATGGTGGAACAGGTCGGCATCCCGTCGATGCTGCCCGGTCGCTTTGACTATCAGATGCGGCTTGGAGTCGTCTATGCCGACACCGTGACAACCCTCTGACCCGTCCATGCTTGTACCTGGTTTGCAGCCGGTTTGGGTAGCATCACGCCAGAGATGGTATAAATAGCCTGAAATTTTTCTGACACAAAAGGGATTTTTAATGGCTCAGTATATTGCGGCTGTGGATCAGGGAACGACCAGCTCACGCTTTATCATCTTCGATAGTTCGGGCCGGATTGTCGCTGTCGATCAGAAGGAACATCAGCAGATCTTCCCCAAACCGGGATGGGTGGAACACGACCCGTTAGAGATCTGGCGCAACACACAGGACGTGATTTCCGGCGCACTGCACAAGGCGAATCTACGGGCGGCGAATCTCGCAGCGGTCGGTATCACCAATCAGCGCGAGACCACGCTGCTGTGGGATCGCAAAACCGGTCAGCCGGTCTATAACGCGATTGTCTGGCAGGATACCCGCACCGATGCCCTGTGTAATCTTCTGGCGAAAGACGGTGGACAGGACCGTTTCCGCAGCCGCGCCGGGCTGCCGCTGGCGACCTACTTCTCCGGCATGAAGATCCGCTGGATACTGGATAACGTCGAAGGCGTGCGCGAACGCGCCGAGCGCGGTGAGGTGATCTTCGGCACAATCGATACCTGGTTGCTGTGGAATCTGACTGGTGGTGTCGATGGTGGCCTGCACATCACCGATGTGACCAACGCCAGCCGCACCATCCTGATGAACCTCGAAACCCTCGACTGGGACGACACGATCTTACAGGCGCTGGATATCCCGCGTGCCATGCTGCCGGAAATCCGCGCCTCAAGTGAAGTCTATGCCGAAGCACAGATCGCAGATATCCGGGGCGTCCCGCTTGCCAGTGACCTCGGCGACCAGCATGCCGCACTCTTCGGCCAGACCTGCTTTGATGTCGGCGAGGCGAAGAACACCTACGGAACCGGCAACTTTATGCTGCTGAATACCGGCGAGAAGCCGGTGCAGTCGCAGAACGGCCTGCTGACAACCCTCGGTTATAAGATCGGCACCCAGTCGGCGGTCTATGCGCTGGAAGGCTCGATTGCGATCAGCGGCGCGCTGATCCAGTGGCTGCGCGATAATCTGGGCATCATCCAGAAGTCCAGCGATATTGAACGGTTGGCACGCACAGTCGAGGATAACGGCGGCGCGTATTTTGTCCCGGCGTTTTCCGGTTTGTATGCCCCATACTGGCGCAGTGACGCACGCGGTGTGATCGCCGGACTGACGCGCTACGTCAACAAGGGCCATATCGCCCGCGCCGCACTGGAAGCCACCGCCTATCAGACCCGCGAAGTGCTGGACGCCATGAACAAGGACTCCGGTGTAGCGCTCCGTGCGCTGAAAGTCGATGGCGGCATGGTGGTCAACGATCTGCTGATGCAGTTCCAGTCCGACATCCTCGGTGTGCCGGTGATCCGCCCGACGGTGATCGAAACCACAGCCCTCGGCGCGGCTTATGCGGCAGGTCTGGCGGTCGGCGTGTGGTCAGAACTGAATGAGCTGCGGGCGAACTGGGGGAGAGATCACGAGTGGACACCGCAGATGGATGAAAGCGAACGTCAGCGCCTTTACAGCGGCTGGCTGAAGGCCGTCACGCGCACTTTCGACTGGGTGGATTAGAGACCATGTTGAAAGATGACGGTTAATGATAAAAACAGCGGACAACGCCTGCGTTGTCCGGCGTTTCCATAAGACTAAGGCAGGTTTCCGAATTTTCAAACACGCTTTAGAGACATCGTCAGATTTGACTACAGCGTACCCGAAAATCGGGCCGGATTGTTCCGTCCCCATGCGTACCAAGTTAAGCCATTTTACATGTTGAAGCAGGTGTAAATCAGGCCGCGGCTGCCCCCCATCCCGGCATGCTGCGCATGCTTTCCCTTCCCCCACTCGGCAAATCTTCGATTTGCAT
>JAEZAF010000026.1 GCA_023430545.1 Chloroflexota bacterium | reverse complement strand
CCCCGGCTGCCATCGGATGCATTGTTGTAGAACAATGCCAGCGGCATCCGCTGCGGGGCTTCGATATCACCGATTGAGAACACCAGCGGCAGACGGGTAAAGGGCTGGTCAGCGACGCCGCGACCGTTTCCCAACAGGCCGTTCTGCCACCAACTGCTCCGGCGTCCTGTGGCTTCGATCACTGCGCCGCGAAAATTCGGGACATATAACCCGTCTGGCAGCGCTGCGGGGATCTCGAACTCGAAGCGCAGGGTGAACAGCACGCGATCTGACAGGCGCGTGATATTCAGCCACTGCGTATTCGTCTGGCTGAGGGGAATATCCCCATTCAGGTTATCAATGGCGAGACCGCTCGGAGTCTGCACACTGGACCAGCCGTTGTTGGCAAGCCGCGCCGATGCATCGGTCGGCTGCAGGCGCAGATCCCCGACCATCGTCAGATCGAATGCATCCTGCGACAGATCCGGCGCGACCAGCGTTACATCCATTTCGAGGATCAGCGGCTCGTTGGGCTGTAAATCCAGCGTGTTGATGCGTCCGTTGGCGTACCAGTAACCCGCGCCCTGTGCCACCGTCCCGGCGATGTAAAACGGCGCGATCTCGGTCTGAAGACGTGCGACAGCAGGCACCGCGCCATCGGATTCGTCCACCTGTGGAACAGGCAGATCATAGACACGGTTGAGGGTGACAACTCCCACCGCATTCTGAACGGCGACGCCCAGCAGACGCGCGGTTCCAAGCGATGTGACGGGGGTAGTGCTGCCCGCCGCACTGCCTGCCGCGCCGCGTGCGATATCAAGCGGAAGCCGTGCTTCTACAACACCCGGCAGCACAGTGACATTGACCGGAAACAGACCGCGATCCAGATTGATCTGGCGGATCTGGCGCACAGATGCCCTGCGGCTGGAGGTCAGCGGAAGGGTGACTGTAAAGGCGGAGTTATCTTCAAATCCGACCGTGACAGTGATTGAGGACACCTCAGGCGAAAAAGCGTTATTCTGCAAGGCGAGATAAATCGAGTCGCGGTTGCGCAGTGCGAAAATCTCATCTGGTTCCAGTTCTGCATCAGGGTAGGCCGCCCAATCGTCAAGGCTGCCGTCCATCGTAAGGTCAGTCACGGTCTCGTTGCTGTCGATCTCCACCGTACTGTAGACAATGGTGCCGGGTCCACCGGGCATCCATCCAGGGATCTCGCGCTGTGCGTTTGGGATCTCACGGGCCGCACTGATCCAGAACGGTGTGCTGCCGCTGGCAAACAGGCTGACGGAAAACGATCCACTGACACCTGCATTGGCATAGGCGACCTGTTCGGTGTACAGATTTCGCACCGCGACCTGCGACGACGGCGGCACTGAACCCTGCGCCCCCGTCACCGTGACGATCCCCTGTGCATTGGGCGGTGAAACCGAGATCAGGGCGGCGGTGGGGGGATCTCCGGCACGGGCGGGCGGAGCCTGTGCAGCGACTGATTCGGATGGAAGGATGCAGAGTAAAGTCAACAACAGCGCCGCGCTCAGGAATGTGACAGTCAGCCGGTAGCCCGGATACTTTATTGTGAGCATTTGCGCAATCTTTGTACGACTATTGAAAATTCGGGATACATTCAGAGAACCACTTTGCGAACGAGTATACAAAAACATACCCTGATGCGCTGTAATATTACAAAATCGAAACAGCGTATCTTCCTAAAAGTATAAGTGACTTGTGACGAATATGCTCATCTGTGCTGAAACGCTCATCAGTGTTTCAGGGGGATCTGAAAATGCGTGACAGGCATGGGAACCAGCCAGTCTGACCTGATGCGCCCGTAACCAGATCTCAGAATACCCTCTAGGCTTGAAAGCGTTGTCAGCGTGTACAATAAAGGCCAGAAGCCGAAAAGAAGCGCTATGGAACTGAATCAGTCTCAACCTAATCCTTCCTCACAAACCACCGTGAACAACGGCATGCTGTTTGTACCCTCGACACAGCGCCGTCAGTTACGCATCCCTGAACGGCGGCTGATCCTGATGCTGGGGGATACGCTGGCCGTCGTCACCGCTGTCCTGATCGCGCTGTGGGTGTGGTCACGGGTGGCCCGTTACGCCTTCACGGTCGAATTTGTGCTGCCGAACAGCTATCTGTTTCTGGTGATGGCGCTGCTGTGGCTGGTGCTGGCAAGCGCCAATGATTTTTACGACCTCAGCCTGTCCGCAGACCGCAGGCGGTCCATACAGCGCCTGCTTTCTATCACCGCGCAGTCGGTGGTCATTTATCTGCTGGTGTTTTTTATCTCCCCGCGTGATGCCCTACCGCGACTGTTTATCCTCTATTACGGTGTGGCCTCATTCATCCTGATTGCCCTGTGGCGCGGGATCAGCCCCAATCTGCTGGGATGGGCGATTCAGGCGCGGCGCGTGCTGATTCTCGGTACAGGGCCGACGACAGCGGCGATCATCCATGCCATTCAGGAACAGCATCAGCACATCTATGAGATTCAGGGGGTCATCGGCGAAAGTGACATGCCGGATGACACCATCAGTGGTGTTCCCGTGCTGGGGACCGATCGCGACCTGACGCGCATTATCGAACAGGGTGGCATCAGCGAACTGGTGCTGACTTCGACACGGGACCTCAGTCCGAATGCCTTTCAGGGTGTGATGGATGCGTATGAACGCGGCGTAACGATCATGCCGATGCCGCTGCTGTACGAACACATCACCGGACAGGTGCCGGTCGAACATGTCAATGACAACTGGGCGCTGGTGCTTCCGCTGGAAGGCAGTCCGCTGCTCAGCCCGTATGCCATCAGCAAGCGCCTGATCGAAGTCATGCTGTCACTGGTGGGCATGATCCCGTTTCTGCTTCTGCTGCCGTTGATTGCACTCGCTATCCGGCTGGATTCCCCCGGCGGAGTCTTTTACTCGCAGGAACGTGTCGGCCTCAACGGGCGCATTTTCCGCGTCTACAAATTCCGCACCATGCGTCAGGATGCCGAAGCGAAGACCGGCGCAGTCTTCAGTGTGCGCGGGGACCCGCGTGTGACCCGTCTGGGCCGGTTTATGCGCAAGGTGCGTCTGGATGAACTGCCACAGCTTTACAATATCCTGCGCGGGGATATGAGCCTGATCGGGCCGCGCCCTGAACGCCCGGAACACGTCGCCCGCCTGACCGAGAAGATCCCGTTTTATCGCACGCGCAATGTCATCCGCCCGGGTCTGACCGGTTGGGCACAGGTGCGCTACGAATACGGTTCCACGGACGAAGACGCGCTGATCAAATTGCAGTATGACCTGTATTACATCCGACATCAGTCGCTGCTGCTGGATCTGAATATCCTGATCCGCACCGTTGGCCGCGTCCTGAAGATGAGCGGGGTTTAGTCCTTACCCTACCCACCGGCCAGCCGCTGGAGAGAGACAATAGGCGTTCACCAAAGAAGTATTCACATCATAGCGGACTCAATCCCCTCTCAGGCGCTCATGCGACATGCTCGTATGATAGCTTGTTACTTTATTAAACTGATATAAATCCCTTATACTACACTAAATACTATATGTCCCAGCTTCCTACAGGAGTAAACGAGCATGCGCTGGTTATTTTTACTGCTGTTTTTTGCATTAATGAGTCCTTTTACGTCCTATGCCCAACCCGATCCCAACTGCCCGGGTGCGCCACTCCCCCGTCTGGAGGTCGGTGGACAAGGGATCATCACACCTGGCAGTTCAAATAATGTACGCGATGCCGCAAGCCGTGATGGAAATCGAATGGGCAGCATTTCCGGTGGCGAAATCATCAGTATTCTGGAAGGTCCTGTATGTGCAGATGAGCTTAACTGGTGGCGTGTTGAGTATCAGGGCGGAACGGGATGGACAGTAGAAGGAACACTTGAGGAGTATTGGATTGAACCTTATGATCTCACTTCTCAACCCACACCCACTCTCGAACCCACATCAACGCCAGAACCAACGCCGCTTCCTGTATCTTCATTTACACCTCCTGTGGAAATCGTCAATAAGTTGACGATTGGCAGCGTTGCCCGTGTCATCAATGATGATCCCAACTCAGACACCATTACGCTTGTGGTTCGCAGTGCGCCAATGCGAAGCGGTGCGACAATAGCTCAGGCCCTGGAGGGTGACTTGCTGACGATTATCGGTGGACCAGAGGAAGCGGATGGTCTTCGTTGGTGGGAGGTTGAAACCGCGAGAGGTTCACAGGGGTGGGTGATAGAAGGGTTGATAGCCGACACGAGCTATGAACGCACACTTCTGCCTGTGTGTCCGGCTGAAGGAGAACGTTTTGTATTCCGGTTGGGCGGTTATATCGCGACAAGCGCCCCTGACGGCAGTGAGGTCTGCCTGTTTGATCGTATCGATGTGCCAGAGTGGATGACCTTCTCTCAGACGCGGTTCAATTTCAACAATGTCTTTCTCACTTCACCCGATAAACAGTATTACGTGTATGCCGATAGTGGGCTGTATCGGCTTAATCGGGATGGCAGTGAACGGCTTGTGCTTACCGGGGAAGACGTACTGTGGGCTTCATTATCGCCTGACGGGCAGCGTGTCGCCATCGCCACCGGGGGTTCGATTGCCACATTGAATATCGATGGGAGCAGATTTGCAACGCTCACTCAGGGAAAAGCCATACGAGCGTGGGTAGAGTGGCTCTCCGATAGTGAGACCGTCATCTATTCAGAGCAGTCTGACTGGCTCGATCAGATGGGGAGAGCAATTGAGTTTACCCTCTACCGTGTGAATACCCAGGAAGGTGGGCTGCGCCCTGTGCTAAAAATGCCACTGGGGTTCGATATTAGTTCTCTGGCGCTTTCTCCGGCTAATGATCAGCTTTTAGTGAGTGGGGTTGAATATGGTCTGATTGATGGCATGTCAGGGAATCAGCCCGTTAAATTTCTCGAAATCGAAAACGTTATCGCAGCGACCTCAACAGTAATTCATGCGGATACAGGAGATATTGTCCTTGAACAACCCTTGAGTCTGCATGATGTGATGTGGATACCGGACAGTGAGACGCTGTTAGGGCATTCTTATAAATACGATGGGACTGTGATGATGTCCGTAGAAAGCGGAGAGATCACCCCGCTGACGTTGAGTGGTGATCCGCTTGCCGACGAGGGCGTCAGTTTTCTGGGATGGGAATCAGACACGGTGTATTTATTGTATATGGGGTATGGCTTTAACGTAGAACCCTCAGATCTTGGCGTGTGGGCAGTTGACATCTCAGACGGTACTGTTACACGCCGTCGATAGAGTCACAATACGCGGTTGCCCTCTCCAGAGGTTTGCCGGTGGAGAGGGTGACACACGCACTGTGCTGTCACACTGTGCTGTCACACTTCGCATGACAAATGCGGTGATCACCGCTTAAACTTCGACTCCAGCATGGTGCGCAGCGCCCCCGGTCCCTGTGAGGTCGCCACCAGTTGAATATCGCCGCCTGCCAGAATCGCCTGTAAAATACGCTTGCTGGTGCGGCCTGTTTTCATGACCGTGGCGATCTCATCGGCGGCGCGTCCGCTGCCCTCGATGATGATCATCGGCAGGTGCAGTTCCTTGGTCGCCGCCAGATACACTTCCTTGCGAGAGACACTGCCGCCGTTGATCAGGATGCCGAGCGCCGGTTTCTGCCCCGGCTGCATATGCGCCGCGAGGGTGCGCGTCAAACCCAGAATCAGTTCGGATTCATCGCCCCAGTTATCACCATCTACAAACACAAAATGCGTATGATCCGGGTTGAGGTCTGCTTCTTTCGCGCTGTTGAGATAGCCGGGATACTCGACCTTTGACAGCGGCGCAACACCAATCAGGGGGAAGGTCAGGCTGTGGAGTGCCCGTGCCTGTCCCATCATCTGCATGATACCGGACTCGGTGCCACCATCGACCACCGTCGCGCCCTGTTCCTGCGCGAACTGGGCAAGCACCGTGATAAACTGCTCGGTCAGGCGGAGATCTGAGTCAGACATCAGGCCAGCACCGCCGGTCAGGAAGATGGCCGCTGTCGGGATGGTCAGGCTGAGACGTTCGATCACCTCCGCCGGTGACACCGTTTTGGAGACGTATAATGCCTTTGCTGTTTTGCCGCCGGGGAAGATGATGTTGTAAGGTGCATTGGCCTGGACAGACATGGCAATCTGGCAACCTCCGGTGATGATGTCATTCGTCAGCAGGTGACTCTGCTGGTCTCCGTATTGTTATAGCACGTCTGTGATTTTTTGAAACGTGAGTTAAATTGACAACGATGAGTGCGCCTTTTAGTAATGAACTTCTGAACTGGTACGATCGTGCTGCTGCCGCGCTTCCGTGGCGGGAATCTCAGCCCGATACCCGCGCCGATGCCTACCGCGTCTGGCTGTCGGAGATTATGCTTCAGCAGACGCAGGTCGAGACGGTCAAACCGTATTTCGAACGCTTTCTGAATGCCTATCCAGCCGTGGAAGCGCTGGCCGCCGCGCCGCTGGCCGATGTCCTTAAATTGTGGGAAGGGCTTGGCTATTACAGCCGCGCACGCAACCTGCATAGGACCGCCGTAATTGTTGCCACTGAACACGGCGGACAGTTCCCGCAGACGGTCGAAGGACTGCTGGCGCTGCCGGGTATTGGACGCTATACCGCCGGGGCGATTGCCAGCATCGCCTTTGGTGTGCGTGCGCCGGTGCTGGATGGCAACGTGATCCGTGTCTTCTCGCGCCTGCTCGATCTGGATGCCGATGTCCGTCTGCCTGCGACGCAGAATCAGCTCTGGCAGGTGGCTGAGGACTGGACCCCGGAAACCCGCGCCGGGGATTACAATCAGGCGCTGATGGAGCTGGGGCGCACGATCTGCAAGCCGCGCAATCCATTATGCGAACAGTGCCCGATTCGCTCACACTGTCTGGCCTATCAGTGCGGGACACAGGCGCTGCGACCGGTGAAGTCGAAGAAAGCACCCACGCCGCATTATCAGGTGACAGCCGGTATCATCCGCGATGACGCAGGCCGTATCCTGATCGCACAGCGTCCGCTGGAAGGACTGCTCGGCGGATTGTGGGAATTCCCCGGCGGCAAGCAGGAGCCAGACGAGACGCTTCCCGACTGTTTACAGCGTGAACTGCGTGAAGAACTGGCGATTGAAGTCGAAGTTGGGGAGCTGTTTAGGGTGGTGCAGCATGGCTTTACCCACTTCAGCATTACGCTGCATGCCTTCCACTGCCGCTGGATCAGCGGAGAACCGCAGAAGCTCGGTGTCCATGACTGGGCGTGGGTGACCGAAGAAGAGCTTCCGCGCTACAGCTTCGGCAAGGCCGACCGGCAGATCATCTCCGCGCTGTCCGAGCGTCGGGGGATGCTGTTTTAAGGCGTGGGAACGGCGTTTGACATCAATATTCAGGGACAACAGGCGTTTTCCTTTCATCTGCGGATTGTGGCGGCGGCGCGAAATAAATGCGCCACTGGAACTATTTTTCCCCTCAAAATCGGCGACAGTGGCGGAATTTGCGGCGCATTTACGCCACAAGGTGCCACAAAGCGCCGCAAGATGCTGTTTGTAGCAGTTGCTGCTGCTGCTGCTGCCGCACAAAATTTTTGTGCGGCAACAACGGGTTTTCCCCTCAAAATGAACGGCGGCGGCAGATTTGCAGCACGATTTGGCTGCAAATTGCTGCAAAGTGCAGAAGTCCGCAGAAGCGGTATCGTGCGGATTTTGTGTCGATGTTAAGGTGCAGGAACCTCATAGTGTAGCACGAATGTTCGAATTGTGCGGTTCGAATTTTCAAACGAAGTGGACCAAAAAATCTCCTATCCCCTAACCTTACAAGGGTAGGTATTTGATTTCGGGTCAGATATTTACAGCGGACACGGCAGTGGGCGTTGTCCCTACATGCTGCATTCATGCGTGCCACATTCATGCGTGCCACATTCATGCGTGCCACATTCATGCGCGCCGCATTCATGCGCGGCCCATGAATGCGCGGCGTGTCGTTTGTGGCGGATGCGGGCGGACAGGCCCTGTCCCATATGCACCAAGTTAAGGAGTGCTGAGGCAGAAAAGCACCTCCTATCTCCGGCCCTTCCTGATGCGAGAGAAAGCCCCCCATCCCTAGCCCATCCCGGCATTGCTTGCAATGCCGGGATGGATTTAGGATGGGGGGCAGAGGTGGCCCAATTTACACCTGCTTCAATGTGTAAAATGGTTTAACTTGGTGCCTATGCGGGCGGACAAGCCCTGTCCCTACAAAATACGTGTTACGCAGGGGTTGTCCGCTGTATAAGATTAAATACCTACCTTTGAAAACGGGGATAAGGGGGTTATTTGTTTCCCTGCATGAACGCCTGAAATCAAAACGGCGCAATCAACATGATCGCGCCGTCTGCTATACACAGCGGGAATTTCGGGTTTCTACGGCGTCGGTGGTGTAGGTGTCGGCAGGATGCCCTGATCGATGACTTCGG
Organism: Chloroflexota bacterium; assembly: GCA_023430545.1. Lineage (GTDB taxonomy): Bacteria > Chloroflexota > Anaerolineae > Aggregatilineales > Phototrophicaceae > JAEZAF01. The sequence continues at coordinate 12,558 of JAEZAF010000026.1, read as the reverse complement.
GTGCGGTGCCATCCGTGCTGCCCGTGTCACCGGTCCCGCCTGTGCCGTCCGTGCTGCCCGTCGTATCGCCGCCGGGGAGCGCACCCTGCTGACGCAGGCTCAACAGGAACGCGGAGAAGCCGCCGTCATAGAAGTAGGACGGGATCGTGCCAAGCTGACTGCGGGCCTGTTCGTTGACGACGACCGGGCCGCCGACCTGATAGACCTGCGGACGAATCTGTTCATCCAGTGCTTCGATGCCGCCAGTTGGGACAATGCCCGTCTGGACCGGGACATTTTCCGGCGGAACAGGGGCAGTCATCAGTTCTTCAGGGTAATTCAGGCCAGCGGTGGTGCTGAATCCGGGCCACGGCTGTGCAGTGTAGGCGTTGTCCTGAAGCAGATTCAGGCGTCCGGCGAACATATCGCCGAGGAACGGCCCGACGCCGCTGAAGTCACTCGGCAGATTGGTCAGGCCGACCGCCAGCGGTTCAAACAGCAGGCGCAGATTTTCGGCCACATCATGGAGCTGTGTCTGCTCCAACGGGATGACCGCACGCACATCGAGTGAAACCGGCAGCGTCTGGTCCCGTACTTCGACCGGGATATCCAGCGCGACCGGCAGATTGGTCCCTGTCGGCAGTGTCAGATAAACCGTCGCGTTAGTAACCGTCAGGCCAGAGGCGTAGATCTGCGCGACCACGGTCAGCGGGACATCTTCGGTGAGGGTGACGACGGTATTGGTCTTCAGCGGGATGTCGAGATTGACCGGCACATCAGCGCGGACCGGGATCGTCCAGTCGATGGTGGCCTGATCCAGCCCGACAAAGCTGCTGTGCAGCCCGGTGACCAGCGGCTGCGCGATATTGTTTTTAATGTCGAACAGAAACAGCAGCAGGCCGATCACGACGATCACCAGCACGATGTTGACGATGAACGAGAAGATCACCATGAAGCGCCAGATAAACCTGCCTAAAGCCCGTAAGAAGCGCATACCAGCCCCCTGATGCTGCGGTGGAACAGCAGCATGGTTGTCCTGAAAAAATGGGTAAAGTTGAACGGTCATCCACCCGTTTCACCTGTAGGCATCGGGTGGATTCAACCATATTCAAACTATAACCGCTGTCGAATGCAGGAGCAAGTTAAGGCAGGGAATTTCTGCGCGAGATTGCTTGAAATGATTGACTGCAAATGATCGGCTGAAAACCGCTGCCTGTTATGACTGTGCGGATTCCGCCGGTTCATAGGTCGCGACGATGACGCCGGTCTGTGTCGGTCTGGCGGCAGTGAGTCTCAGGGTCGCAGGCGGGATGCCATGTTCGAACAGGCGGTGACCTGAACCCAACATGACCGGATGAATCAGCAGCACATAGCGATCCACAAGGTTGTGTTTCATCAGCGTCTGGGCGAGATCCCCGCTTCCCATCACCATCAGTGCCGGGCCATCCTGTGTTTTGAGTTCAGCGACGGTCTGTGCGGCCTCGCCTTTCAGCAGGGTGGAGTTGATCCAGGGCAGCGGTGATTCGAGTGTTCTGGAAGCCACATACTTCTGCATATTGTTCAGCATATCGGTCATGGGATTGCCCGGCTGATTCGGCCAGAAGCTGTAGAAGTCCTCGTACGTACGGCGACCGAACAGCATGGCGGTCTTTTCGGGGATGCTGTCGCCGATTTCCGGACTCTGCATCGCACCGTAGGGGGCGGCCCATCCGCCCTGCTGAAAGTTATCGCGCGGATCTTCGTCCGGGCCTGCTGGCCCCTGCATGACGCCGTCGAGTGTCAGATTGGTGAAGATGATGACCTTGCGCATTGCGGAAATCCTTCCTGTGTGGTCTCAGTTTACAGAGGCCAGTATAGGATGATCCCTGCTGACAGAATTGTAAAAAACCGTCGTTTCTGACGCGGTAGCTAGGTATAGGCCATCACAGGCTGATCCAACTGGATGTCTGCGACCTTCTGCGACAGGCTTTTGGGTGTGATGCCTGAAAATGCCCTGATATCGCGGATGAAGTGCGACTGATCGTAGAAGTTGAGCTGATGGGCGACATCGGTCAGGGTGGCGAAGCGCTGTGTTTTCATCAGTCGGATGGCTTCGTTAAAGCGTCTGATCCGAATATAGAAATGCGGCGAGACACCGACCGCCTGACTGAAGCGCTTTTCGAACTGACGCTCGGAGAGATGCAGCCTGTCCAGCAGATCTCTCACGGTGACAGATGCCGTGCTGCGATGGATCAGGTGCAGGCTTTCTTCAACCAGCCTATCACGCGGGGGATAGTGCTCCAGCCGTGACAGTAAAAAGCGCGTCATAAGCTGTACACTGTCCTGTACCGTTGCGGCTTCGATCAGGCGCGAATTCAGATCCCCTGCTGAAAATTCTGTCAGATCGACCACGGCATTCGTCAGCACTGCCGCATTGATCCCCAGCAGCGATTGCAGCGCGTGCGGCTTCAGGATCATCTGGATCGTCGTGAACGGCATCAGGCGGTGATCCATCACGCCGGGTTCGGTCATCTGCCCGTAGACGTAAAGCGTGGGGATGTCAGACAGGCTGCCTACTCGCGTGGTGATGCTGGCAACCGGTGAGCGTCCATCATGGTGCTGGAAGACGATGCCGGGCAGCCCATTCAGGCAGACATTGATCGCCAGCGGACCGCTGCCATCGTATCGCACCAGGCGGATGCACTCTACATAAGGCTGAAGGGGTCGAGGAATGTGCAGGTTATGAGCACGCATCAGTTTTCCTGTGCTGGGTAGAACAGAAGTTCCACTACAGTTTAACGGGAATGCCGTTTTACTTCAATATTTGAAGTGGCGCGTGGTGTGGGCGAACGCTCAGCCGATGCTTAACTGCTGTTCTGCGCGTTCTTTATTTCGGCACTACAATACAGACGGAACAAATTCGAAAGCCTGATGAATGAAGACTTTTATTAAACGTATTCGTGTCCTTATATTGTTTACGCTCTTCGCTGGTGTGGGACAGGTTGGACAGGCTGGCCTCTCCACGACCGCGACATTACAGACTTCATCGCTGTGGACCCCGGTCAACGCCCCTCACTTTGCCCTGCGTGACGAACCGTGCCGCGCTTCCGTCCCGCGTGATGCTACTGCCTCTGCTCCCCAGTACGTCCGGCTCAACCATGAGCGTATTGCAGTGCTGGAAACCACAACTCAACTTCCTCTGACCCTTGCAGATGGCCGCACTTATTCCGCCATCCGCCGCGAGATCCTGCCGCGTCCGTCAGGTGAGTCCGGTTATGTGTGGACCGGCACGCTGACCGGTCAGCCGGACAGCAGTGTGATCCTTCTCGTGAGTGGCGATCAGTTTTACGGTCGCATCGGGATGGCCGGCCAGTACACCATCATTCACCGCATCGACGATGCGGTTTACGCCATCGAACAGCAGGAACTGGACGCCGCTCCGATCACACTGCTTGCCCCCGACGCATTCGGGATAGACAGCCCTCAACGGACTCCGCTGGCGCTGCCACCGATGAACACCCTGCCTCCCGTCGAAGAGGATACCCGTCAGATCAGCCTGATGGTGGTGTATACCCCTGCTGCCCGTTCGATTATGGAGCGCGTCGCCGGATCGATGGCGCTGGCCGTTGATGGCGCAGTGGCGCAGACCAATCTGATCTTTCAGAACAGCGGGATCGATGCCCGGCTGAAGCTGGTACTGGTGCATCCGGTCTTCTATCTGGAACAGCCCAATGAGGATGTCGGGGCCGATCTCCGCCATCTGATGGGTGTATCAGATGGATATATGGATGAAGTGCATCTGCTGCGCGATCAGTATGCGGCGGACCTGGTCGCGATGATCTCCGGGGTATGGTTTGCCAGTTACAGCGGTATCGCGCCGGTGCCCTCTCCGCTGGACGCCGCGAAAGGCTTCAGCATCACCGAGGCGTGCAATCTTCAGGATACCACTTTTACCGAACAGATCGGCCTGACGCTCGGCAGTACGCGGGATGCCGCCAATGCGGGGACAGATCAGCCGGTGAAGCCTTACGGATACGGCTATCAGGCCCCGGATGCCTCGTTTGTCACGGTGATGGCGCGGCGGACGGGCGGCATCTGCCCGCCGATTCTGACGGCTTATGTCTGCCCGAAGGTCGAGCGATTCTCGAACCCGCAGCAGATGCTGAACGGTCAGCCTTTAGGCTCGGCCAATGCCGATAACGTGCGCTCAATCAACGAGCTGGCCCCGCTGGTCGCCGACTATCGCCAACCCAATCCGGATGCGACCGTCCAGCTTGTGATGAACGGCGGCTTTGAAATCGACGCCGATGCAGACCGCACACCCGACTTCTGGAAACCGACAGCATCCGGCATTGTAAAAACCGCCTGCAAGCAGGCTGGCAAACAAACTGGCTACAACAGCCGGTGCGCGCTCAAATTCAGCGGCCCCGGCAGCCGGATCAAACAGAAACTGCCGGAGACGCTCTGGTCTGGCGCACGATTCGCACCAGACGCGCCGATTCTGCTCAGCGCATGGGTGCGGACGCGCAGGCTGACTCACAGTGCGGATCTGCGGCTGATCACGGACTATGAGGATGGAAGCCGTGCCGTGCTCAAGCTGGTTATCCCGCCGGGGACGATGCCGCACTTTCAACTGCTCTCGGCCAGTGACACAGCGGAACAGAAACCGATCCGCAAGCTGAAACTGGTGATCCGGCTTGCATCACAGGAGTCCGGCAAGCTGTGGCTGGATGATGTTCAGGTCGCGGTCTATGCCGCCACAGTGAGGGGGAATTAAACCGATGAAGCGTACTCGTCTGACAATCGGTTGGCTGTTGGTCGGCTTCACATTCTGTCTGTCACTGGTCGGTGCAGCCCCTGCTTCACAGTCTGCCGCGCCCACCGCGCCGCTGTTTCTGCCAGTCAGTGATCATGAGCGCATCGGCGTGATCGACCTTCCGCCGCTGGACGGCACGCAGCGCACCCAGATCATGCGGATCGATCGTCAGGGGTTCAGCCGCTGGACCAGCGGTGACACAGCGCTTGCTCTGAATCTGTTCGATGATGTGCGCTATCCGGCATCGGCGCTGCGACCGGAGCCTCAGATCACCGCGACGGGATCACGCATCTGGGTCGGTGAGCTGGACGGCGTGGCTTTTTCAAATGTTGTGCTGCTGGTCGCCCCGACCGGCGAAATCGAACTGCGTATTCTGACTCCGGGTGTGAATTACACCGTGCAGCCGCTGGGGGGTGACCTTCACCGCGTCAGCGAAATTAACACCTATGTCCAGCGTGTGTCCCGCAACGGGTTTGATGATGCAGTCCGTTTCCAGCCCGACCCGGTGCAGGCCGCGCAGGTTCAGGAGCGCATCAGCAGCCCCCGTGCCGACTCCGGTCATGTGATTGACGTGATGGTGGTTTATACACCGAAAGCGGCGGCCTTCTTCGGTGGGCAGTCGTTTATCCAGATGGCGATTGAGAACACGGTCGCGCTGACCAACAAGTCGTATCAGAACAGTGCAGTCAATTTTCGGATGCGGCTGGTGCACACCGCGCAGGTCAATTATGTCGAGCAGCCGTTTCAGGATCTTAACCGGCTGGCCGATCCGTCTGACGGTTTTATGGATGAAATCCACGCGCTGCGCGATCAGTACGCGGCGGATCTGGTGATGCTGATCCCCGGTACATCTGCCGAGCAGCGTGCCTACTGCGGTATCGCCTTTCTGCCGACATCACTGCCTGCGCCGGATGCCGCCTTTGCCGTGACCGAAGCGCTGTGCATTTCAGATATCACCTTTGCGCATGAATTCGGCCACACGATGGGTAAGGCACATGACCGCGCGAATGCAGGTGCAGCAGTCCACGCCTATGCCTATGGCTATCAGGACCCGGCAGATCCACCCGGCGCAGACTGGGGCGATTTCGTCACGCTGATGGCGTACAGTGATGGCGGCGAGTGTCCGCCGGTATTTCAGCCCGGTGTCTGCCCGGCGATTGCGTGGTGGTCCAATCCCAGTCAGACCTTCAACGGCAAGCCAATCGGTTCCGCCAGTGAAAATAATGTGCTGTCACTGAACCAGACGGCGCAGCTCATCGCCAATTACCGCGTCTCGGCAGATGGCAACCCGACGGCGACACCTTCACCAGCTGCCAGCCTGACCACAAGCCCATTCCCAACGATCACCGCACCGTCTACGCCTGCTGCGGCCCGCGAGTGGGTGCTGAACGGTGGTTTTGAGATCGACGCCGATTCGGATCGCATCCCTGATGGATGGCATGCCGTCAATGCCAGGCAGAAGTGCAAAGACCTCAACTGCTACGCTGTACTGAAGGGGAAGGACAGTCGTCCGGCGAAGTTAAAGCAGACCCTGTCCTATAATCAGCCGGTTTCCGGTACGCTCTCAGCTTCAGTCACCCTGACGGGGAAAAATCTGGTGAAGCAGGGCAAGGTCGTCATAAAGGTGCTGTATATGGGCGTCGAACCGACGGAGCGAAAGCTGGTCTTTGCGATTCCCGAGGGGACCACACCCACCGCGACACTTGTGCAGCACCTGCCGATCTCGGGCACACTGCAATCGCTGAAGGTTGTGGCAAAATACGGGGGCATCAGCGGTAAAATGCTGGTTGATGATGTCAGCGTTACCCTGCTGCCTTAGCCGTACCTCAACCGAAGGGATAAACATCAATGGCTGATGCGCCAGATCCGAAATACGTCAGCGAACATCTCGCGGGTGTGCTCAACCGCCTGCGCCGCCTGCAGGATCACACCCGTTTCAATCTGCCCGGTGCGATGGGACGCGCCTCCAGATTTTTCACCCTCAAACCCGAACCCGTCCCGGAAGAAGCGGCCTACCGCGTACAGGTGATGGTCTTCCCGCAGGACCCTTTTATCGGTGAGGCTGAAGTCCGCCACATGAATGCAGCCGATATTCAGCCCGGGCTGATCAATGACCGTGTGATGATCACCGACAGCGAAGGCCCCGGCGCACAGCCCGACGAACAGGGGAATTATCTGTATCCTCCGGGAAGCATCGAATTCGACCAGATCAACGCCTTTTATTACACCACCCTGACGCTGCGCATGTACGAACGCTATGCGCAGCGGACTCTGCCCTGGGCCTTTGGGACACCGCATTTGCAGGTGGACCCGCACGCGGGCAGTGAGTCGAATGCGTTTTACAACGAGGCCGAACAGCGTCTTGGCTTTCAGTTATTTGAGCCGGAACCAGGCGCACCGCCTATCAGTACCGCGCTGAGTGCGGACATCGTCAGCCACGAAGCCGGACATGCCGTGCTCGACAGCCTGCGCGACTTTTACAACGAATCGTTCGGGCTGGGGACGGCGGCCTTCCATGAGAGCTTTGGCGATATGACGGCGGTGCTGGTCGCGCTGCATGATGACTCGCTGCTGCGGCGTGTACTGACATGGACAAACAACGACCTCCGCACCGAGAACTTCATCGCGACGATTGGCGAACAGCTCAGCAACAGCCTGATGAACCGTGCGGCGGACAGCTACGATCACACCACCTATCTGCGGAACGCGATCAACACACTCAACGCATCCCCGTTTGATGATCTGGTCTATCGTCCGGAAGACCCGATCAGCACACTGGGACGCCAGCCCCACAATTATTCACGGCTGTTCACCGGCGCATTCTATGACGCACTGACAGCGGTCTATAACCGCTTTCATGCGGACAAGCACCCGCATATCGCCCTCACCCTCGCACGTGATGTGATGGGGAAGCTGCTGGTGACGGCAGTCGAGTGTGGGCCGATGGGAGAGATGAATTTCAGCGATATGGCAAAGGCCTTTATTGCGGCGGATCAACTGCTGCATCAGGGGCAGTATGCCGACCTGCTGACGGAAGTCTTCGAAGGTCGCGGGATTGCATCGGCTGCTGAACTGAAAGCCTGGCGTGCCTCGCTGCTGGCGCTGCCGGATGTGAGGCTTCCAGCGATGATCGATACCCCGCAGGCGTCGATGGCGTTTCTGACTCAGCAGGTGATCCCGGCGCTGAATCTGCCGCGTGATGTCGAAATCACCCCACAGGCCAGCTATCGGAATGCGCAGGGCTTCGCCTTTGTGACATACTCGATTCGAACCGTGCTGGATCTCGAAGGGGATGGAAATCCGTTTTTCACTTACAGCCTGATGAAACTGCAAGCCCACGGCGGCCTGACGCTGGCCTTTTCGCCGGACAATAAGCTGGTGAGTGCTTTCTACCGTCCGGTGACGCCGGAAGATACCCGCCAGATTCAGGTGATGATTGCTGATCTGCTGCGCGAAGGGCTGATTGTATCGGCCACACCGTCCAGCCTTCCGACCGCTTCGCCGGAAACCGTCGGCACACTGGAAAATCTCGGTCTGATCGGCGGCCTGCCAATACCGCAGTCTGCCCCGGCGGATGCTGCGGACAGCGTCGATGCGCTTTCCGAGTCAGAAGAGATGCCTCAGGGCGTGGTACTGAGAGAGCCTTTCAGCGATCAGCCGGGGGATACCGAGCTGATCCGGCTTCCGGTGATTGTCGATACCCTGCCGTCGTCGATGAAGGGCTTCCGTGAGTACCTGCATCATCTGCGGTCATCGTGATGACGCGCTAAAATGGCTGGAGCGATTGCTGTACGAGGGTTAAATGGAATGCAGATAGTGCGAACAATGCATCAATTCAGGCTGAAGGGCTGGCTTGTGGCCGCCTGTGCGGTGATCGTGTCTTTGCTGATGGTCTTCCCCACTTTCGGGCAGGGGACAGGATCAGCCGGAACGTGGTCGGCATGGCTTTACCGGACGGATGGCCGTGTCACCCGTCTGAACGCTTCCGGCGATCAGGTGCTGGTGGTGGATGAGGTGCTGCTGCCGCTTCCCGCCGGATATGAGGCTTATCCGCTCAATACCGTCAGCGTTTCGCCGGATGGACAGCGGATGGCGTATCTGGCCGCGAACGCCGCGCAGAATCAGCAGTTGGTGATTTACGATCATGCCCAGCGCAATATCAGTGCGCTGTATGATGTGACCGGTAATCAGGGTGCGCAGGGCGGGATGCCGGTCTTCAGCCCGGACTCGTCGCGGCTGGCGTTCGGTTACTCGCTGGCGAGCGGCGGATGGGAAATTCTGGTGATCGACCTGATCGACTTCTCGATTGTCGGAACGCTGCGCTCCGATGATCCGGCGTCCGTGCTGGCCGGTGTTCAGACGGTCGATATTGTCCCCCATCTGCGGCGCTATGCAGCGGACCGTGTGAGCTTCACACTTTTACCGGCACAGGGCGGCATCCCGACCCTGGTGGATGGCTTTGTGTGGGAAATCCCGTTAGGGCTGCTGCGGCTAAGCCCTGCATTTCGGTCACGTGATGCGGTGCTGTACAGTCCCACCGGTGAAGTTGTGATGGCGATGCGCGATGACCGTCTGCCGGTCGGTGAAGCACTGATGATGGCCGATCAGGCCAATACGTTACAGGTGTTCGATCCGAATATCGAGGCGCTGTATCCGTTTTATCATACCGGCGCGGGGGAAGTGCGCCTGCCAGCCTTCGGATACAACGGGGGATGGATTGCGTTTGAGGAATTGACCGCCGATGCCGATGGAAACACCAGCACCGGCAGGCAGGCTGGCTGGCAGATCATCAACCGGGCTGGCGAAGTCCTCGGCGCATTCGGGGCGGGTGTGGACATCCTGAATGTCGATGCCACCCCGGACGGACTGATCTATACCGCCCGTGACGGTGAACCGGCGACCGTGAAGCTGTACAGCCTCAGTGCGGATGCGGAAGGCGCGCCCGGTGAAGCCGTGCTGCGTTACGACAGTGAGAGTGATCTGCCGGTTGAGATCGTCTGGGTGGGCGATCAGAGCGGCCTGCCGCTGCTTGGCATTCCGGCAGAAGGCACAGGCGCGTGGGCGCAGCTTGCACCCCCCTTGAGCGGTGGCGCGGTGGTGCGGACTGATCCGGGGACGAACGATGGATCGACTGCCAGCGGGCCAGACATCACGCCCACGCCGGAACTGACGCTGCGCGTGGGTGGGACGGCAGTCGTCAATACCAGCGGCGGCGACTCGCTCAACATGCGCTCCGACTCCGGTGTCGAGTACCAGATCCGCAAGAAGCTCGATCGTGGGACGGAAGTTACCCTGCTGGACGGGCCGGTGAATGCGGACGGCTTCAACTGGTGGAAGGTACGCGAGCCAGAGGGACTCGAAGGCTGGGTGGTGGACCTGTACGGCGGGCAGATCACGCTGGTTCCACGTGCGGTCTTCGGGACACAGCTTGTCGATGCCCTGAGCGAGATCGCCGCCAATCCCAGTATGGCGAGTCTGCTGGCGATTGATGATACTGTCGCGGTAACGCTGAGCGATCCACGCGGGTCCCTGCGGCTGCGCAACGGGGCCGGCCTGAGCTTCCGCATCATCTCGATGCTGCCGAACGGCACCCGCCTGATCGTGACCGATGGGCCGCGTACCAGCGACCGCCTGACATGGTGGCAGGTGCGCACGCCGGAAGGCAATGTCGGCTGGGCGGCGGAGATTGTCGCCAGTGAGCGCGTGCTGACCAAAATAGGCGTTGCTGCTCCATCGGACACCACCGGAACCGAAGAAGCCTCAACCGGTGACCCCAATGTTCTGATTCCACCCATCCCCATCTCTCCGATGCGCGGCGAGGTGCTGACCGAACTACCGCGCACTGTGGTGCTGGAATGGTCACCCGTGCCGGGGTCGCTGAGTTATGTGATCGAGCTGGAAGCCTGCGCCGGTGTCGAGATCAACTGTGCATCGCTGCCTGCGATCACCGGTGTGCCGGAAGCGCAGCATACCCTGAACATCCCGGCGGATGGTCTGTACCGCTGGCGCGTGCTGGCTGTGGGCCAGTCGATGTCCAGCGCGTCGGACTGGTGGACGTTTGAATATCGCACCAACGGCTAGATGTTTACAGCGGGCGGCAAGAATCCACTGCATGTAACGAAAACAGAAACTGAAAAGGTAACATGATGAAAATTGATCGTGTGACAATTGCTATCAACAATATGCCTGCGATGCTCCGTTTCTATAACGGTGTGTTTGATGCCGACCTGAAACTGATCGATGGCACCGAGTTCTATGCCGGGACACTGGCCGAAGGCATCACGGTCCTGTTCTGCCCGAACGATATCGCACAGGTCGATGCGAAGCAGAACCGACAGCAGTTCCGGTTTATCGTCGAGGACCTGAAGCCGATCCGCGAACGAGCGGCCGAGTACGGTGGTCATGTGCTCCAGCAGGGTGACACACCAGACGCCACCACCATCGGGGTGATGGACCCCGACGGCAATACCATCGAGTTTGCGGTATTGAGTTAGGGTGCGATGGGTTGGTGTTTGCTGAGAATGCGGATGTCTGCCGAAGTTGTGCGGATACAATAGCGCTATCACAGAAACTGAGGAGAGTGCGCTATGTCTGACATGCTCTATATCGCCATTCCACACGTTGAAGTCACACTGGACGACCATCTGAAGTATCAGGGCTTCCCGATTGTCTCGGATGCGCCGATTTACCATGAAAGCACGAATTTCGAGGTTACATCGGCCAGCGGAAAGCTGTACACCGTGCAGTTCAATGGGGTGGTTCTACCGAATCACGAGCATCATCTGCCTGCGCTGCGCCAGTATGCAGAAGATCTGGCACGGGGATACGAGCAGGCACCGGAAACGTTCACCCGTCCCGGCAGTGAACGGGAATACGATGTCCAGGCCGAAACTGAAAAGCACACTGAAGACGAGTAGCTATAAAGCATCTGATGCAACCCGGTAGTGGCTGTGATGCCGGGTTGCATTCCCTCTTTAACAGCCCTCAATACCCCCAGTTTTCAGGTGGAAAATCCTGGCCGGACTGACGCTATACTCGCCTGAATATAGACGTTACAGATGAAATTGGGGAAAGATGAACATCAACGCATTTTTTCATGGTGAAAGCCCCACACGGACAGATTATGTCCTGACGTATGGCGTGGCGATCCTCGGAGCGGTGGCAGCGGTCCTGCTCGGCGGTGGCGGCTGGACGCTGATTCAGCAGGTTGTGGTGTTTGTCATCGCGGTGGACATCCTCGGCGGTGTGGTGGCGAATGTCACACGCTCGACCAATACCTGGTATCACCAGCGATCACGCCGGTTAGGTGTGATTTTTATCCTGCTTCACATCATCCAGCCGGTGGTGCTGATGCTGGCGATTGATCCGGGGAACTGGTGGTATGCATTGGGGATCTTCGCCTACATGGTGGTGAGTGTGTTCATCGTTGAAGCGCTGGCGGGGCAGGACTCACAGCGTCCGGCGGCGTATGGTCTGGTGATGATCGGAATCATGATTTTCACGGGTGTCATCACGACGATCCCGCTGCTGAACTGGTTCGCGCCAGCCTATCTGCTCAAGCTGGTAGCAGGGCATGCGGTGGATCATTACGGGGTGAAGCGTTAACCTCACCCCGGACCCATGTCCATCCGTTACTCACGTTCAACCGGGATGAACTCGACACGCCACATCGCCGGGAACAGTTTGCCGGTCAGATAGAACGCGTCGTTTTCAGCATCGTAGGCAATACCGTTCAGGACGCCGCCAGCTTCAAGTGAGGCGCGCTCTTCAGCCGTCAGAAGCTG
>JAEZAF010000273.1 GCA_023430545.1 Chloroflexota bacterium | reverse complement strand
GTGGAGCAGGCTGACGCCGTCAACAAGGGCCTTTCCACTGCTGGGGGCCTTGACCTGAACGACGATCTTCTGCGGAGCACCAGTCAGGACCAGACTGTTCGCCAGTTTGGTGTAGGCGTAAGTGCCGGTTGGCATGGCAAGGTTGATGGTGCCCTTGGTACCGTCAGCATACTTGACCTTCGCTACGATACTGCCGCCGGTGCCCAGTTTCTTGGCGTTGACCCATCCGGACAGGGTGAAGGTATCACCCGCCGTGCCAACCAGACTGGGCTTCTGCTTGAGCGCGGACTTCACGCCAGCATCACCCTTGAGCTGGAAGGCGCAGGTCCCCTGCTGTGCAACCGGGGGCTTGCCGTCCTTGTTGCACTTGCGCTTGTCGTTCGTGGTCAGGTTCTTGGCTGTCCACGAAGCGGCGAGTTTGCTGCTGTCGCCAGCGATCTCGAAGCCGCCGTTGACCAGAATTTCCACGCCCGTGTTTCCGCCAGGTGTGACCGTTGCGGTTGGAGGAGAGTCGGTTACGACAACCGGTGTTTCGGTCGGGCCACCGGGTGTATTGGTCGGCTGAACAGGGGTGTTCGTCGGTGGGATCGGCGTGCCGGTTGGCGGGATCGGCGTGCTGGTTGGCGGGATCGGTGTGCTTGTCGGTGGTATCGGAGTTGCGGTTGGGACACCACATGTATAGATCTTGATGTCGTCAATCACCCAGCCGAAGCCTTTAAACAGCGCATCGTTTCCGATGCGCCAGCGGAAGCGAACACTCTGACCGGTAAGTGAGGCCAGGTTGTAACGGCTGGAGACGTAGCCATGGCTTTCGCCGGTAAATGCTGACTGTCCAGCAAGCGGATTACCATCAGTTGGCGAAATCGTGCCGTTATAGTTCTGCCCCTGACTGAAGAGTGTGGAGGCATTCGACCAGCTCCCTCCACCATTGGTGCTGTACTGCAGGATACCACCGTCATACCCAGCCTCAAACTGGAAGGCATGATCGAAGTGCAGGGATGCGTTGGACGGCAGGGCAATACTGTTGTTCATCGTAAGGACGGAGTCGGTCTCTTTCTCAACGTTTGCCCCAAAGATCTGGCGGATACCGCTGTTGGAATAACCGGAGTCGTTTGGGTACCACAACTGGTTCACCGTGATGCCAGTGCCAAACAGCAGGGTGGCGGTGTAGTTATTGGCAAGTGTTTCGCGATTGTCGAAGAACAGGTAATTCGGAACCTGACCTACTGGGCAAATGTCAGCGGACGGCATGAAGTCGCCAGTCGGCAGCAGGTGCATTTCCACTGCTTCGGCGGCGGTCTTCACCTGAAGACAGTCATTGGCGGTGATGCCTGAGGTGCCGATCAGCACGTTACAGGACTGAATGAGGCCATTGTACAGGGTCTGGTAGTCCGAGCCAGAAACCAGCATGGTGGTCTGGACGCGGTAGTAGACCTTCAGGACCTTCGTAAAACCGATGCCGGTCACGGTGCGACCATTGAAAGTACCGCCATCGACCATCAGATACACGGCCTTGTTATTGACACCGCTGTTGATGTGAACACCACCGTTATCCTGGGAGTCTTTCCAGTAGATCGGGCTCTGAATACGATCCGGGCTGTATCCATCTTCCGGCGGGTTATCCATAAAGCGGAGTGCGCCGATGCTGGAATCTTCTGCCAGATGCCAGCGGACGCCAGCGGAGTCGTTGCCTGCTCCATTGCCCTGATCCAGCGCTTCGCCCCAGACATCGGACAGTGACTCGTTGATCGCACCCGACTGGTAGTAATAGAACAACCCTGAGGTGTGTTGTGTTACACCGTGCGTCAGTTCGTGACCGACGACATCGTCAACCGCCAGGAAGCACGAGTTGTGGTAGACCATCTGGTTGCCGTTCCAGAAGGCATTGCAGTCGGAGTTCTGATAGTTGACCGTCGAGACGATCTGCATACCGGCACCGTTAATACTGTCACGACCGTGATTGTTCCAGTACTGCATATACGCTTCTCTGGCAAAGCGATGTGCACCATCGGCATGGGCATTCGTGCCATTGGTGCAACTGACCTGAGCCTCGGTGCATAATAGGGTTCCGGGAAGAGGAACATTCATATTGTTTACTGTATAGGTTGCAAGGTCCGGACTGCCAGGGACGCGAGGCTCGAGCTCGAGCTGTGCGACCTGCTGATTGGTAGTGTGGGCTTCCAGCTTCAGCGCGGCATTCATCTGGCGCATTTCGACGGGGCTGGCGAAGCCTTTGATGGTGTCGATCTGGTTGAAGTTCAGGACGATCCCGCCGCGAACGGCATCGACCAGTACCAGTTCCTTCAGCGGCAGCGCCTGTACGGGTGTGACTTCGACGCGCCAGACCAGACGCACCGGATCGGTGCTGGGCTTCAGCAGACGGGCGTCGTAAATCCAGAGCGAGGGCTGTGAAGCGGTCAGGTCAGCAGTGCTGAGGCCGTACCACTTGGCGATCGCACCGAGCGCCGTCTGCTGTGCGACAGCATTGGCAACCTGCGGTACGGTGGAGAGATTGAGGTTCGGTGAGGCTTCGCCGTTGATCGACATCAGTTTACCGCTGGCCGTCATATTGACGATCAGTTCACCGGCGAGAACAGGAACACCGTTATAAGTCTGCTGGTAGCGGCGGGTGATGGTCCCGGCATCGGGCTGCAACTCGTACTGGAATTGCAGATCCTGAGTGGGGTTGCTGATACCAAACAGAGGTGCATAACTGCTGAGCAGCAGTTGTGCCTTGTCAGAAGAAGATCCTCCGACTGCGGGATTCGCCATCCCTGGCAGAGGTACGAGATCGGCGGACGGGCTGGCGCTGATGAAAGTCGCTTGTCCCGTCTCAGAATGATAGGCGATCTGAGGTACAGGATCGCCTGTCTGTGCGGTGGCTATCCATGTGGACAGGATAGCGCCTAACAGACTGACAATAAAAAGGGCAGAAAAGCGATAACGTTTCATTTTTCTCCAAGCATGGCGATTAAATAACTTTGGGCTGAACCTGCCATGAGTTCATCCCACCTTAATTATACTCATCTGGTTCTCATAAGTTATAAAAAATCAGTAAAAAATTTCCTGTTGCTATGCGATCTGCTGAGGCGAAACCGATGCAGAAAACAGCAGAGCGCTGCCCGTCAATCCGATGTTGTTTTGAGGAGGTGAAAAGGTAGAAGGATATTAAGAGATATGCATATCTGACGGATAAACAAAACGTCCGGTGAATAAGCCGGACGTTCTGTTTTTACAGACCGGTGGCATAGCGTTAGCCACACCACCATGTTCGTGCGCTGTTATTATGGCAGATCGAGCGGGAGCGGCTCAACCAGCCCTGCGCCACCCTTGACGTGCATCAGGCTGACGCCGTCAACAAGGGCCTTACCGCTGCTGGGGGCCTTGATCTGAACGACCACCTTCTGCGGAACACCAGCCAGAGGCAGGTTGTTCGTCAGTTTCGTGTAGGCGTAAGTGCCGGTCGGCATTGCAAGTTCAATCTTGCCCTTGGTGCCGTTGGCGTACTTGACCTTCAGCAGGATGGCGCCACCGTTACCGAGTTTCTTGCCGTTGACCCATCCAGAGAGGGTAAGGGTCTGGCCTGCGGCACCGACCAGATTGACCTTCTGCTTGAGGGTGGACTTCACGCCAGCGTCACCCTTGAGCTGGAACGCACAGGTGCCCTGCTGTGCAACCGGGGGCTTGCCATCCTTGTTGCACTTGCGCTTGTCATTGGAGGTCAGGTTCTTGGCGGTCCAGCCAGCGGCCAGCTTGCTGGTATCCCCAGCAGTTTCGAAGCCACCGTTGACCAGCGTCTCTACGCCTGCGCCTGCAGCGCCGCAGGTGTAGATCTTGATGTCATCGATCACCCAACCGATGGCCCCAGCCGCGGAATCGGTCGCAATGCGCCAGCGGAAGCGAGCGCTCTGACCGGTGAGTGAGTTCAGGTTGTAACGGCTGGAGACATAGCCGTGGCTTTCACCCGTGAATGCCTGCTGTCCTCCGAGTGTGTTACCTGTTCCCGCTTCAATCGTGCCGTTGTAGTTCTGGCCCTGATTGAACAGGGGGGCAGCATTCACCCAGGACGACCCACCGTTGGTGCTGTATTCCAGAATAGCACCGTCAAATGGGGTGCCAAAGTAAGTCTCAAACTGGAAGGCATGATCGAAGTGCAGGAATGCACCAGCCGGAAGTGCGACACTGTTCTTCATGGCAAGTGCTGAGTCAGAAGTAACGTCAGCGTTCCATCCGTAGATCATACGGGCACCGCTGTGAGAGTATCCTCTGTCGGCTGGGAACCAGATATCATCCGCGGTGATGCCAGAGCCAGCCAACAGGGTGGCGGTGTAGTTATTAGCCTGCGCTTCGCGATTATCGAAGAACAGATAATTCGGGGACTGGCCTGCGGGGCAGACTGGGGCGGTGGGCATGAAGTTGCCGGTTGGCAGCAGGTGCATGTCCACGGCTTCAGCGGCGGTCTTCACCTGAAGGCAGTCATTGGCGGTGATGCCGGCGGTGCCGATCAGGGCGTTGCAGGACTGAACGAGGGCGCCGTACAGGTTCTGATAATCCGACCCGGAGACCAGCATCGTAGACTGGACACGGTAGTAGACCTTCAGGACCTTCGGATAGCCGATGCCTGTCACGGTGCGGCCATTGAAGGTGCCGCCGTCCACCATCAGATAGACGGCTTTGTTGTTGACACCGCTGTTGATGTGAACACCACCGTTATCCTCGGAGTCTTTCCAGTAGATCGGGCTCTGAATACGATCCGGGCTGTATCCATCTTCCGGCGGGTTGTCCATAAAGCGGATTTCGCCGATGCTGGAATCTTCTGCCAGGTGCCAGCGGACACCAGCAGAGTCGTCGCCAGAGCCGTTGCCCTGGTCCAGTGCTTCACCCCAGACGTCGGACAGCGACTCATTGATCGCGCCGGACTGGTAGTAGTAGAACAGGTTCGATGTGTAATCGGTCACACCGTGCGTCAGTTCGTGGCCGACGACGTCATCCACTGCGAGGAAGCACGAGTTGTGGTAGACCATCTGCTCGCCATTCCAGAAAGCGTTGCAGTCAGAGTCAGCATAGTCGACGGTCGAGATGATCTGCATACCGGCACCGTCAATACTGTCACGACCGTGGTTGTTCCAGTACTGCATATAGGCTTCTCTGGCATAGCGATGTGCGCCGTCCGCATCAGGGTTTGCGCCGCTGGTGCAGCTTGTCTGTGCTTCGGTGCATAACAGCGATCCAGGAAGTGAGGTGGTATCGTTCGCGGAGTAGGTTGCGAGATCCGGGGTACCAGGGGCGCGCAGTTCGAGGTCAAGCTGTGCGGCCTGCTGTTCGACTGTCTTAGCCGGACCCGCCAGCTTCAGCGCAGCGTTCATCTTCTGCATTTCTGCAGGGCTGGCGAAGCCCTTGATCGTGTCGATCTGATTGAAGTTCAGGGCAATCCCGCCGCGAACGGCATCGATCAGCACCAGTTCCTTCAGCGGCAGTGCCTGCACGCCTGTGACTTCCACACGCCACACCAGTCGCGCCGGTTGAGTGCTCGGCTTCAGCAGCCGGGCATCGTAGATCCAGAGGGATGCCGGTGTCGCGACCAGATCAGCGGTGCTGAGGCCGTACCACTTGGCAACAGCGCCAAGTGCGGCCTGCTGAGCGGCAGCGCCTGCAACCTGCGGCACGGTGGAGAGGTTAAGGTTCGGCGAAGCTTCACCATTGATTGACATCAGTTTTCCGCTGGTCGTCATATTGACAATCAGCTCACCTGCCAGAACCGGCACACCGTTGTAGGTCTGCTGGTAGCGGCGGGTGATGGTTCCGGCATCCGGCTGCAACTCGTACTGGAGCTGCAGATCCTGAGTAGGATTGTTGATACCGAACAGCGGTGCGTAGCTGTTGAGCAGCACCTGTGCCTTGTCGGCAGATGATCCTCCGACTGAGGGATTCGACATCCCCGGCAGAGGCACGAGATCGGCAGACGGGTTGGCGGTGATGAAAGTGGCTTGTCCCGTTTCAGCGTGATAGGTGATCTGGGGCGCAGGATCACCCGTCTGTGCGGCTGCTATCGATGTTAGCAGAATAGTGCCTAACAGACAGACGATAAAAAGAACAGGAAGGCGATAGCGTTTCATTTTTCTCCAAACATGGTGGTTAAATGAACTTTTTGGTCGAAGCTGTGTGCGCTTCTTCCCAGGTTGATTATATTCATCTTTCACTCATAAGCAGTAAAAAACCTGTAAAAATTTCTGTTACAGGTTGTGACAGGATTGTATGGCTGCAATTGATTTGCAGATGGCAATAAGAGAGGATTCAGGCAAGACATCGCCTTTTTTGAGGCTGCTTCAGGCAGCAGGTCAGATCACCGGGCAAAGGCACGAAAGGGATTCATCACCGTCAACTGATGGATGGTGGCATCGTCAATGCCGCTGTTGCGCAGTCCGGGTAAAAATGTCTGATGCAGATAGGCAAACGATTTCGGCAGGTCTCCAAGGCCTTCACCCAGAATATAAGATGCCCGGTCATGACTCAGCAGAAGCTGATGGCCGAAGCCTGCGTCCAGAACCTGATGGATGAGCCTGATGAAGCGTTCGTCATCCCAGTCTTTTGAGCCGATGGCATCGTACTCGATCCATGCACCACGCCGTGCCATTTCCAGATGCAGGTCGAAATCCGGTTCAGCCTGGGTGTGAATCCAGATGTAGCGGGAGGGCGACCCCCCAACCGACTCGATGATGTCGAGGCTGTCGCGCACGACTCGGCCTCTGATGGTATGGCTGCCGATCACAGCGCCAGTGGTGACGGTAGCACGGGCGGCGGCCCGCAGCAGGCGCGTCTCGACCTCTGTCAGACCATCGTCACCTGCACTCAGTTTGATCCAGCCCGCCTGTACGCCTGTGTCCCCGATCTGGCCGGTGAGTTCGTCCACCATCCACTGATAGAGCGCGGCTTCATCCATGTCCCTGACCTCGTCAGGGATCCACGGTTCGCGGTAGCACCCGGTCGGGGCGACAATCGGCAGGCCGGTGGACTCGGAGACCGCTTTAAGGATGTCGGCGCGGCGTCCGACCCCGACGGTGCTGCACTCCACCAATGCGGTGACGCCTGCGTTTTGTACTTCGCGAATATAGGGTGCCGCGATGTTGATAACTTCGGCGGTGTCAGCCTCGGCATAGCCGGGGGTGTCCCATGTGCGGAGATCGACAAAGATATGCTCATGCGGCAGGATTGCGCCAAGCTCGTCAGCAGATTTTGGCCCCAGTGTGGTGATCAGGTGCGCCATATTCACTTCCTCGTAAGAAATCTCAGGATGACGCGCCTATTGTGACGTAAAACCGGCGGTATGGAAACGGGTCGCGTTTTGGTAGTGACCGAAGGATAAAAGAGCCAGCATCTCGCTGGTTCCTTTGAATTGAGGTATCAGATGCCCAGAGGCGGTCAGGCGGTTGTGGGCTTCGCTTCCGGACGGATATTGTAATTGTGATGAAAGAGGTTATCCGGATCGTAAGCCGCCTTGATGTCCGCCAGACGCTGATACGTCGCGGACGGATAGGCTCTTCTGACGGCGTCTTCGCTGCTTTCCGACAGGAAGTTGATATACGTGCCGGAGACGTAACCGGCCAGCGGCTGCCACGCTTTCTGACGTCTGGCATTTACTTCTTCAGCGGGTAAAGTCGCCGGGACCATGGTGGTCATCCAGAAGATGGCTTCATAATCGCGATGGGCGAAGGCGGTGGCATCCGTGGGGACGCGTGAGAAGGCTCCGCCAAGGCTGCGGATGTGCAGCATCGGTGTGCCGGATGTCCCGAAATTGGAGACAAGTGCGGAGATCACCTCCTCATTCAGGTTTTTGATGAAGCCAGCATCACCCATAAACTGAAGCCCTTCTGGTGAACCCGGAATATCTTCCAGCATGTGATGATAAGGCCGCAGCGAAATGTCCTGATGTTTCACCGTCCCTAGTTCAAGCAGCGGTTGAATGGCAGCATGGGTCTGAGTCTCATCTTCCCCGGCATAGCAGGCGTAAACCATCACCTGGGCAGGGAAGTCCGGGCCGAAGCCGGAAAAAAGGATGAGTGTGGAGTTCAGTTCTTCCGGCGCGGTGCGCATCACTTCTGCCCATTGGGTGAGGACAGACTGCGCTTCTTCGGTCGCATAGGAGATCAGGCCGCCGACGACATTTTTCACCCTCTGAGCGCGGAACTCAAATGCGGTCACGACGCCGAAGTTGCCACCGCCGCCGCGAAGTGCCCAGAACAGATCGGCATTTTCGTCGGCACTGACGTGCAGATGACGTCCGTCTGCCGTGACGATGTCGGCGGCGACGAGGCTGTCGATCGTCAGGCCGTATTTACGCACCATCCAGCCGATGCCGCCGCCGAGTGTCAGGCCGCCGACGCCAACCGAATTGGTATCCCCGGACGAGAGCGCCAGGCCGTGTTCGGATAACGTTCGGGCGACATCGCCCCAGGTGGCCCCAGTGCCTATCCGCACCAGACCCTGCTCATCGTCCAGCACGTCGATGCTGTTGAAGCGCGACATGTAGATCAGGACTCCACCGTTGTTAGTGGCCTGTCCGCTGAGGCTGTGACCTCCGCTGCGTACCGTGAGTGTAAGCTGATGGTCACGGGCATAGCGGATGGCGGCGGCAATGTCGTCTGTGGTCTGCGGTAGGACGATGACTGCCGGGCTTCCCTGTTTGATGTATGTGCTGCGCAGGGTTTCGTAGTCTTCATGATCCGGGAGGATTACGTCACCGTTGATGTGGGATAGTTCTGTAAGAGTAATATCTGTCACGAAGAAGTCTCCTGTGTCGTTGATGTAAGGGGTGTATCGATAGTTCCCACAGTGCTATACGTAACAGATGCTACAAATGTTCTACATTTTACCAAATTGGCCTGACCCTTAGAAAATTGTTACAGGCTGTAGAGCTATCTTGTGGTCTAAATGAGACATGATCTCAGTGA
>JAEZAF010000172.1 GCA_023430545.1 Chloroflexota bacterium | reverse complement strand
TTCCCCCACTCGGCAAATCTTCGATTTGCATTCCGAGGGAAGGGAATTGACTACCACCGTGACCTGTTTTTCACCCTTTCCCTCGAAGTGGACGACGGATGCACTTCCCGTCGGACGCGCACTGGGTAGTGCAACTTATTGCACCGGGATAGGGTCGGGGATAGGAGGTGCTTTTCCGCATTGCAAATCCTTAACTTGGTGCATATGGGGCCGGATTCTTCCGTCCCCTGCACATCCGAGGATTTAGGGACACGGCACTGCCGTCCCCGCTTCAGTTAAGGCTTCTAATCGACGATCTTATTCTCAACGGCCAGCGCGACCGCCTGCGTGCGGCTGGAGGTCCCGAGCTTGGCAAGGATATTGCTGACATGGTTCTTGACCGTCGAGTTGCTGATCACAAGCTGATCGGCGATCTGGCGGTTGTTCAGGCCTTCTTTCATCAGCACCAGCACTTCGCGTTCACGTTCGGTCAGATCATGGCCGATAGCCTGCGGGCGGGTGGTCGCACGGATCAGCACCTGCGCCGCTTCCGGTGAGAGGATCGACTGACCCGTGGCCGCCTTGCGGACCGCGTTCGCCAGTTCATCGACCGAGACATTCTTCATCAGATAGCTGATCGCCCCGGCTTTCAGGGCGCGCTGAATCTGTTCTTCTTCGCTGAAGCTGGACAGCGCGATTACCTGCGAGTTGGGGCATTCAGCGCGGATCTTCTGCGTCGCGCCGACGCCGTCCGTTTCCGGCATAATCATATCCATCAGCACCACATGCGGCTGAAACTGCTTTGCCAGATAGACGGCATCTTCGGCATTTCCGGCATCCCCGACGACTTCGAACTCATCGGTGAAGTTCTCAAGCAGGACGATCAGTCCCTTGCGTACCATGTAATGATCATCGACGATCAGGACACGGATCTTTTCTGTGCCAGTCATGTGTTCCCTTACTCGCCTTCTTCTTCAAGACGCCAGATGACCCGGATCACAGTCCCTTCACCGGGTGAACTTTGAATGTGAAACTGCGCACCGATGGCCTCTGCTCGCTCATGCATAATGCTCAGGCCGAAACTGGTTGGAGAAGCCGCCGCCACATCGAATCCGCGCCCGTTATCCCGGATGATGATATCGATGCAGCTATCATCGCAGTTGACTTCAACCTCACAGCTTGTGGCACGGGAATGCTTGATCATGTTGTTCAGCGCTTCCTGAATGATGCGGTAGAGCGCGATCTGAACATCCGGTGACAGCTCTGGCACGGTGTCGCAGTTGAAGGTGGCGTGGACATGATGCTTCGCTCGCTGGGCCTGAATCAACTGTTCAACAAGCTGCTGAAAATCGATCTGCGTTAATGATACCGGGCGGAGTTCCAAAAGCAAAATTCGCATTTCGGCAGTCGCGCTGCTCGTCAGATGCTGCACTTCCTCGACCAGTGTGCGTGCCTTCTGCGGGTTGAGATCCCACTGCCGCAGCGCCGACTCCGCCATCACGTTGGCTGTAAACAGTGTCTGACTCACCGAGTCGTGCAGTTCCCTTGCCAGCCGCTGCCGTTCCTTGATCGCGGCCAGTTCCGCCTCAGCGACATCGATCCGGTGACGTTCAATCGCATAACGAATCGACCGCACCAGCAGGTTGGTCGTGGTATCGCCTTTCACCAGATAGTCCTGCGCACCGGCTTTCAGCGCCAGCACCGCCACATCCTGATCGTCAAAGCCTGTCAGGACGACGACCGGATTGGCCGGGTGGCGGCTGAGCAGCCGGCTGACCGTCTCCATGCCGTGGCTGTCGGGCAGATCAATATCCAGCAGGATCACATCGAAGCGGCGCTCACTCAGTTCCTGCAGGCCGTCCGCCAGCGTCGTGCAGATTTGCAGGGCAAAGTCGATGTCACGCGCATCCCGCAGCATTTCGCGAATCAGGAGGGCGTCACCCGGATTATCTTCAATCAGGAGAACACGCATATTCACGCTCATCGTTTTCCAGATCAGGTGTTAGGCAGTTTAACGATGCTGAACCAGAAGTTTTCGATGTTCTGGACAATGGTGATAAACTGCTGCAGATCGACCGGCTTGGTGATGTAGCAGTTCGCGTGCAGTTCGTAGCTTGCCAGAATATCGCCTTCATCGGCAGAAGTCGTCAGGATCACAATCGGGATGCGCCGCAGCATCTCATCACTCTTGATCTCGCGCAGCACTTCATGTCCGGGCATACGTGGCAGGTTCAGATCCAGCAGGATAATATCCGGGGTGGGGGCGCTGGCGTAATTCCCTTCCTTACGCAGAAAGCGCAGCGCTTCGACGCCGTCCTGAACAATACTCAGGTTATTATGCATCTTACCCTCTTTCAGGGCCTCTCTGGTGAGGCGTACATCCCCCGGATTATCCTCCACCAACAGAATTTCAACAGCTTTCATTTCAGCCACAGTCCCTCATATCACAAATCGCTGTCAGCATATGGGATGCGACAGCCTTACAGGTATTGTATGGATCTGCGTCACGGTTTCAACTCGCTGGTGAGACTTCCTGCGCTGCTCAGGTGAGCCTGCTGCCGCATGAACTCGCGCGTCACCTGATGGTACGCGCTGGCGGATGCGGGCAGCGTGAAGTGGAAGGTTGTCCCACGATCCACTTCGGAGTGCAGCCAGATGTTCCCGCCGTGCCGTTCCACCACTTTTTTGCAGATCGCCAGCCCGATTCCTGTTCCGGGATAGCTTTCCCGTGTATGCAGGCGCTGAAAGATGACAAAGATCCGCTCGAAATATTCCGGTGCAATCCCGATACCGTTATCCGCAAAAACGACTTCCCACCAGCCCGATTTTGCCTTGCTGGTGCGGATGCTGATCTCGACCGGGTCTTCCCGTTTGAACTTGATCGCATTGCTCAGCAGGTTCTGTAATAACTGGGAAATCAGGATCTCATCACCGTATACCTGCGGCAGTGTATCATACTTTATTGTGACATGGTTTTCTTCGATGACAACTTTCAGGCTGCGCATGGCGGTTTGCAGCGCGTTTTCCAGCGGGAAGAGGGTGAATTCCCGCTGCTGTGTCTGCACCCTTGAGTACGTCAGCAGGTCGTTGATCAGGGCTTTCATGCGCGTGGCGCCATCCACAGCGTAATGGATGAATTCGCGCCCATCGTCATCCAGCAGGGGATTATACCGCCGCTCGATAAGCTGAAGGTAGCTCGTGATCATCCGCAGCGGTTCCTGCAGGTCATGCGAGGCGATATAGGCGAACTGCTGAAGCTCGGCATTCGACCGGCGCAGCTCCTCGGTGGTTTTTTCCAGCAGCCGTTCGGACCGCTTGCGCTCGGTCACATCCATCATCACACCGCGCACACCCGTCACCGTCCCGCCGGTATCACGGATGAAGGTAATCGACGCTTCCATATCACGCCTGCGTCCGTCCTGTGCGATGACCGGAAACTGAAGCATGCCGGAATCACCTTCTCTGGAAAGGGCCATCGTCTGTTCCATAATGACCGGAAAGACATCCTGCGGGATGATCGTTTCCCAGATGTTGCGGCTGTCCTGCCACTCACTGATCGGGTAACCGAGCAGCCTCTCCGCGTATTCACTGATAAACGAGATATTGGCTTCGGGGGTGTCTGGTGGTGCGGTATCTTCCCAGATGATCCCCGGCACATTGCGCATAATCGTGCTCAGGCGCTCATGCTCATGGTCGATGATCGCCATCAGGCTGAGCAGTTCCTCTTCAAAGAACCGCCGCTGTGTGATGTCGCGCAGCACGGACAGAATCAGCCTCGGCTGCCCGCTGTCGTCTGTAATCGGTGTCGATTTCACCCGTACCCAGCGGTCTTCATCAGAGTTTTCGAAGCTCAGGTGCAGGTCTTCCGAGAAGGGTGCGCCGAACTTCAGCGCCTGCCGTGCGGGCAGATCCTCATACTCCACTGGTTGGCCCTGATCATCGAGGAAGCTCATATGCGCGGCCATCTGTGCCGGTGTGATCTGCTTCAGCACCTCGGCGGATGAGAAGTCGAGGATGTCGGCGGCAGCTTCGTTGACATAGATATAGGTGCCGTCCGGGTTCTGCGCCGTGATACCATCGTCCACGCCGTTCAGGATGGTTTCCAGCTCCGTCCGCGTGAATTCCAGCAGCGATTCATAGCGCTGACGAAAGCTCTCCAGATAGCTGAGGAACATCGATAGAATCAGAAATAACAGCGCCTGAATAAAGACTTCAGGCACTGTCAGCAGTTGGCTGATGGTATTTTCGGGGATGAGGTGCGACAGGCAGATGCCCACCACCGCCGTAATCGTCCCGCTGATGAAGCCGCCCCACCACGCGCTGACCGCCGTCGCGAAGACGTAAAACAGCAGGCGTGTGGTCTCAAGATAGGGCAGGAACACCATCGTAAACAGGGCCGCTGCGCCGCTCAGCACCAGACTGATCACCACGCGGTCGAGATTGGTCAGGCGTCGCGGCTGTATGTTAAGCATTCTCAGGCCAGGCGGATTTTTATCAGAAGTCTGTTTCATCAGGGGATTTACCTTACCGTCCTGCTTCTCCATTTTTCATTATGATACAAAAGCGTGATCGGTGCTGGACCGTCACGCTTTTATAGTAGGTTTCAGGCTGTACTATGGGTGCCGCAACAAGCACGTTTTTGGCGTTTACTGGCGGATGTAGATCTTGACCTCACTCGGCCCAAGGGTATCTCTCAGCACGCCGCCCTGAATCTGAACCTCGTAATTGAAGATCATCTCGCGCCATGTGCCGTCCTCAAGACCGTCATTGCCCACCTCGAATTCGCCCGCGTATTCATCCTTCAGGTTCGCCACCGTCAGGACGATATTGCCCTCATCATTCCAGCGCTTGTACGCGATGATGCTGCGATCCGGCATATCCGCGACCACATCGAAATTCGAACTTGTCAGCGCGGGGTTGGATTTGCGGACGCGGATCAGGTGTTTGTAATGTTCCAGCAGGCCCTGATTGCGCTGGTTCTCCAGCAGCCCCCATGCAATCGGGCGGGAGTCCAGCGTGCGCTCCGCCGGGAAGCCGAATTCCTGCCCCATCCACAGCATCGGTATGCCGGGGGCAGTCATCAGAATAGCCGCGCCCATCTTTATCCGCCGGAAGGCCGCATCATCGAAGGTGTTGGCATACGTCCCCAACTGCCACATGATGCGATCCTGATCGTGATTGTCGATGTACTTGACGGTGTGATACACATCGATAAAGCCTTCGCGCCGTCCGTCCAGCACATTGATCAGCGCCGAGGTGTCAAACGGTTCGCGTCCGTCCTTCGGGATGCCGAGGATAGTGCACATCAACTGCTTGGAGAAGTTCTCGTGCCATGCCGCATCCATCGGACCGCTCGGCCCCACAATCGTCGGGTCCTGTGGGACATGCTCGGCAATTGTGAAGAACGGCTTGAAGTTGATGTACTCATGCACCTGATCGTGCATCCAGTCCAGCAGATCGTAGTGCTTAATGGCGCGGGTCGCGTCAAAGCGGATGCCGTCGATGTGATAGTTGTTTACCCAGTACAGGATCGATCCCATGACGTGATCACGTGCCGGGAAGCGCTGAAGGTTGGCGTCGAAGTGTTCGTAATTGAACTTCGGGCCGAACTGGAGTTCCGCGTCGTCCGGGTTTTCGGTATAGAACCAGTACGCGTAGTCGATCTGTGTCAGCGGGGCGTCCTTGTCCATGTGATTATAGACCGCGTCATTGATGACCCGTATCCCGCGTGCGTGGCATTCATCCACCAGTGCGCACAGCTCATCCGGTGTGCCGTAGCTGTTCTCGATCGCGTAGATGCTGCTCTGCGAGTAGCCCCAACTGTAATCCCCCGGAAATTCGTTAACCGGCATCAGTTCGATGGCATTGATCCCCAGATCGACCAGATAGTCGAGGCGTTCGATCATGCCCTGAAACGTGCCGCGTCCGTCTTCGTCGCCCTGTCCACCGCGAAAGTCGCGGACATGCGCCTCATAGATAATCAGGTCACGGTTATCGGGCAGCGGGACATCGTTGTGCTTCCATTCATACGAGACGGTGACCGGCTTGCCGTCCTTCACGCGGATGATGGAATTCTCATGCGTATCGAGCGTGTACTCAACCGCTTTAGGGTCACTCACGCTGACCGTCTGGCCGAGCGCGAAATAGCTGTTGGATTTGAGTTCGAACCGATATTCGTAATCGCCATCCGCCAGTGCAACTTCCGCCCGCCAGATACCATCGTCACCGCGTGTCATTTTGGTACGCTTCTTCCAGCCATCCCAACTGCCAAGCAGCACCACATTCTCGTTGTACGGGGCCAGCAGCTCAAATGGAATTTTATGGGTGTTGTTTTTGCTCATCGTTCTTGATTGACCTCGAATGCTGGATCACCAGCGCTTAAAGAACACAGGGGTCTATCTCAATGTCTGTACATCAGGTAGCAGGGCAGAGGGCGAGTGCCTGATTCAGAAAACAGCCACAGGTTGTAAAGTGTCTCCGAACGTGGGCAGGAAGCATCCGGCCCCTGTTCGCGGCTCATTCTCAGATCGCCTCTGCATAAACAGGCTGCGTAAAATCACAGCCTGATGGCACACATCATCAGGTGAAACAGCGAAACAGCGCCGATCATGCAGGCTGTCTCGGCGGCCTTCGCTCAGGGTACGAGAATCGAGGGCTTCGACGGCGTGCCGCCGGGATTGGTATCCGACTTCGAAGGCTCTTCTTCCTCGCCAGTTCTGAGGATCATCACACCTTCTTCCATCACATAGCCCTTGACACTCTCGCGATGCGGTTCCAGTACGGCATACCGTGCGAGCGTCGCGATCGTTCCGAGGATGGGGATCGCGATAATGCCGCCGATCACACCCAGCAGGGCGAAGCCGGTGAAGATGCCGACGATCACCAGCAGCGGATCGACGCCCACACTGCGTGACATCACACGCGGTGTCAGGTAATGCGTTTCAATCTGCTGGACGGCCACAAACGATCCGAAGGTGATCAGGGCGTGCAGCGGTATCCCGCCGAGCAGGGCGAGAAATGCCGCCCCAAACCCGCCGATGAACCCGCCGACGACCGGAAGCATGGTTGAAGCCCCGATGATAAAGGCAAGGGTAGCGGCGTTCGGCACGCGGAAGATCGCCAGCAGGATAAAATTCGCGATCCCAACAAAGCTGGCGACGAACACCATCCCGCGCAGGAAAGACCCCATCGAGACTTCAATTTCCTCGATAGCAGCCTGCGCCCGGCCTCGTGAATTCAGTGGGAACAACTGCGTGATAAAGGCGATCGCATTGTCGCGGGATGTCAGCCAGTACACCCCCATTACAAAGGCCAGAATCGCTTCGCCGATGGTCCCGCTGAGTGATCCGAACAGGTTAGGAATGGTCGCACGGATATCATCGGTGAGAGAGGAAACCGTCTCGACAATCTGTTCTCTTGGGACCGTGCTGACTTCACTGCCTGTCAGCTCGGCGATGCGTGCCGCAAACCATGACTGCGCATTGATCAGTCGGCTGGCGACGCGATCTTCTGACTGAAGATAATCGGCAAACTGGTTGATGATCGGCGGCATCACCACTGAGAACAGGCCTATCAGGGTGAGCACCAGTGTCCCATAGACGAGGATTATGGCAGCGGCTTCTGGAACCCCCCATTTGCGCAGGCGAACGACAAACACGCGCAGCGCCGACGCAATGATGATCGCCAGCAGCAGGATAATCAGAATGCGGGCACTCGCCAGCAGAAGATAGGCAACTGCGATGGCAGCCAGGACAGTGAGTGTGTAGACAAAAACCCTTTTCGTGCTCAGGTGGGTACTCATGAAGACCAGCGCATTCGGTGATTAAGACAGAATAGTGAGATGATTTTACATGAGAACATTAAAAATCACGTTAAATGCGAGATGAATGTTTGCGTCACAGTATCCTCGGCTGGCTTCTCGGATTTTCGAGCACGTAAACCCACAGGTTTCCTATAGGACTATCCTCCACTTGTCCGGTTACATGAGTAGACCACGGAATGATGTCCTTTCATGGAGTGAATGCTATAGTCGGTTTATGAGTGCAGTTGAGAGGGTGCTCCAGCAAACAGTCAAACAGAGTATCGAAGTGTAAGGATCGTCTATGTTATGGACAGCGGGGAACTATCCCGACGAAATGCAGGGGCTGGAACCCGATGTTAGGGCGCAGGCTATCCGGATTGCCAATAAACTTCTGCAGGAAGGCTACAAGGAAGATGCGGCAATTGTAGTCGCCATTTCAAGGGCGAAGGTGTCTGCCCGTCAGGGAACCGCCGAAGTAATCGAGCATGATCTGCACGTCGTCATGCATAATGACGGCTGGGCCATAAAACGCGAACAGTCAGAGGAAAGTAGTTTTGTCTTTACGGACTTCGAGACTCGCGATAAGGCGCTGTCCAGGGCACTGGAATTGGGACGCTACGAACGTGTTGGCGTCGTCGTCCATGCCGAAGATGGTCAGGTCATCGAGTATGTTGATCTGCGGCATACCTCTCAGGAATAAGCAGTACACGCACTCTAATGCCCGAATTCTAGCGTTAATTCACAGGGAGAATGAATCATGTCGAATGGAATGTGGGACCAGATTTCAGGCAAGTGGAAGCAGCTCAGGGGCGATATTCGCACCCGTTGGGGCGATCTCACCGATGATGAAGTCGAGATGGTCGCCGGCCAGCGCGATAAACTCGCCGGTCTGATTCAGGAACGCTATGGCCGCACGAAAGAAGAGGCCAATCGTGAAATTGACCAGTGGGCAGATAATCTGAAGTTTGACTAGGATGGATCACGCATCCGTCGGTTGAGCCGTGAACACTGGCCCGATCGCTGCTGTACGCTGCTGGAGGTTGGCAGGCCGGGAAACTGCCCGCCAACCGCCAGCGGCAGCGCATCTGTTCTTTAACATGGCTGTACCTTGCGGGTGCAGCTTTATCATTTCCGATGTTATAGGTTGTCAGGTAATGCAGGTCGGCAGATCTGCTTTCATCAGGGTGAGAAGGTTGGTGTACGTCCTGTCTGGTTTCTCATTTGAACCCTTTACCCGTATGGTAGATCAATGACGAATGCCATGGAGCCGCTACCCCAACAAGTGGAGTTGATCAATAATGGGGGAACATCGCGCACATGCACCTAACTCCTCAGATCCACATAAGGAGTTGAGCAATGATGCGATAATCCTGTTGCTCAATGAGCTGATTTCAGTCTGTATGGATGGTTTTATCGGCTATGCTCGTATCGCATCAGGGATTGAAGTACAGTCTCTTCGGGACTTGTTCCGCTATTATGCGACTCGGCGTCAGCACTTCGTCTCGGATCTGGCGAGTGTGGTGCAGTCTTTAGGCGGGGAACCGATGGCCACTGGCGTCGAAAATATCGATGACGCTCAGATCATGCAGGGTTGGCAGCACCTTGCGGAATTTCTGACAGCCCAGGATGTCCCCGGCTTGCTGGGAGAGTGCGAAGGGGCCGAAAAGCGGATGAAGGACGCTTACAGACGGGTGCTGGCGCAACCACTGCCTGCCAACATCCGTAACATGATTCAAAGTCAGTACGTCTCTTTTAATGCCGTCAGACAGCAGCTCCATGCGGTTCGGCGTGCCTATATTAACTAAATATGCTTTTACAAATGTGTCATTCGAATAGTCGATCTATCCGGCCTGATGATTATCTTCACGAAAGGGGAGACTCATGAACAATCGAATGTATTACAGTAAGGAAGCTGAGGAAGAAGCACAGCGCGAACGTGCCGTGTTGGTGCTGGTGATGCTGGGGCTGGGTGTCGCAGTGGGTGCGGCGGTGGCGCTGCTGTTTGCGCCGCAGGCAGGCGAGAAGATCCGTAAGGCGCTGGAAGAACAGATCGAACATGCCGTCGAAACAGGTCGCGATCAGGCGGCCAAAGCCGTCGAGAACCTTCAGGACGAAGCCGAGCGCCTGCGTTCTGACGTTGAAAAGCGCGTCAATAACAGCTAACAGGAGAGCCAGCGATGGATTTTATTGATAAAAGAGTGCGGAGCGTCCGCATCATCCTCGCGGCGCTGCTGCTGGGTTACAGCGCAGGCAGCCTGCTGCTGCGGGATGAAAAACTGGTCGCCGCGCTGCATCCGGGCGAAAATAATGCCTCGGATGATGAAGAGACTGCGAATGAAGGAAAAGCGGCGGGTCGAAAGCCCCGGCGCAAAGCGCAGTCCTCGGCATCCTCGTAATTTCTAAAACGAAATACCCTTTGTTATTCCTGCATGGGTCAGGGAGCACAAGAAGGTGCTCCCTGAACTGCTTTCCGCCATCCACCCGAAACCTCCGGACAACGCACCTGTCGCCCCTGCATGGGTCAGTAGGGGAGCATCTGTGTATGCTCCCGAAAGCTGGTTTACCGTACTACCTTGTTAACAGGCTCCGCCATCCACCAACCACCGTTGCCTGCATCAATCGATGAACGCTCTCTCCATTGTTTGAAAACTCTAACCTCATTTGGCGAACATCTGTGCTACACTATAAGGTTCCGGAACCTTAACATCTTTGGCTGTAATAGAGGCTGCATTCAATGCCGCCCGCCATCTCGCGTTGCAGCAATCGTAAGTTGCTGCTAGCAGCACAAAATTTTTGTGCTGCTGCTGCCGCTGCTGCAAATTCGATTTTGAACCTGAACACCGGCAGAGATGTCCGGTTTGCAGCAGCATTATGCTGCTGCAAGCACAATTACGCCGCAATTTGCAGCAAACTGCCGCAAATTGCTGCCGCGCTGTACACCGTCGTCCAGTACTTTCTGCGCTCAGTCCGCTGGGATAGCCACTTTACCTATCACATAATGACGCATGCTACCCATTACAAATTGCTTGTCTGGCAATACCATGAGACTGTATTTACCCGTTCTTATTGATGCTCCAAAAAACAAGGAGATACATCTCATGCTGACTTATGCAATCCTCTTCCTGATTGCTGCGGTGATCGCCGGTCTCTTCGGGTTTGGTGTGATCGCGAGCACGTTCGGTAGCATTGCCCAGATTCTGTTTTTCGTCTTTATTGTGCTTTTCGTCCTCTCACTGATCTTTGGGCGGCGTCGGGTCTAACATCTGGCCGCTTCGATCACAAGGTAGGGCATCACGCAGCAGATGGGCAAGGCCGCGACCGGAGACAATCTGATCGGCTGACCATCTGCTGTTTTCGTGAAACCCATGCGCAGCAGGTTGTCATCGCCCGACTGGTAGAAATCTAAAGATCAGTATTCTCTATATTCATCTCGTATTCATGCGATGGGGCGATAATCCCGTCCATCATTGCTTCGGGAACATTCAAGAGCCTGTCATCAGGACTGAAAGGTAAAGACGATGAATGATCGTATCTACTACAGCAAAGAAGCCGAAGAACGTGCTCTGCGTGAGCGCACCGTGATCGCCCTGATTGTGATGGGTCTCGGTCTGGGATTCGGTGCGGCGCTGGCGCTGCTCTTCGCCCCGCGCTCCGGTGATGAAATCCGGCGCGAACTCGCCGAACAGGCCAATTACGCGGTGGAAAGCAGCCGCGAATCGACCAATAAGACCATTGAAAACCTCCAGCGCGAGATCCGGCACCTGCGTGAAGATGTTGAAGACCGCCTGAAGAAAATTCAGCGCTAAACACCCGTACCCTGCCGTACAGGCAATAATCCCCTCGCCTGTCGGCGAACAAGAAAGGATGTATGATACGTTCTCTGGTTGCTGCTTATGACGCCGAAGAAGATGTCTACAAGGTCCGACGTAATCTGACAACTGAAAGCCTTGAAGCAGCGCTTGCAGGCGATGAGATGGTCTGGATTGATGTGGTCGATCAGAACGAGGAAGAGGTGCGCTGGCTGGAAACCCAGTTTCAGTTGAACCCTGTCGTCGTGAACGATCTGCTTCGGGAAGACCGCCGTCCCGCGTTGATGGTGTATCAGAAGTACCTGTTTCTCTCGCTCTTTCAACCACACATCCACGCGATGACGGTTCAGGGACGCGAGATTCACTGCCTGATTGGTGAACGCTTCTTCATCACCGTGCGCCAGCCCGATGCGACCGCAGTCGATGAAGCCTATGACCGTGTCGCGCAGAACCCTGATGCATGGCGGCAGGGTGTAGCCTACTTCCTGTATCTGACCTCGCAGCGGGTGATTGACGCTTACTACCCGCTGCTGGACCGTATGAGCAATCAGCTCAACGAAATGGAAGAACGGCTGATGACGGGTGAGGTCGATAAATCGGCCCGCAGACCGGTATACCGCATCAAACAGCAGTTGATTAATCTGCGTCAGATGGTCGCCCCTCAGCGTGAAGTGCTCTCGAACGTGATTGGTGAGCAGCGTCTGGTCGGGAACGAAGACACACGCGATCTGTTCCGTCATCTGTACGAGCGCCTGCTGCGCGTCTATGATGTAATTGACTCGCAGCGCGATCTTTCCAGCAACGTGCTGGATCAGATGCAGAATCAGGAAGCGCGTAAGCTGGTCGATGCCGTCAACCGTCTGACCATTCTGTCGATGATCTTCCTGCCGCTGACGTTCTTCACCGGCCTGTTTGAACTTAACTTCGCGACCACAGTCGATCCGATTGTGCTGCCCATCAGTGGGACGTTCATGTTCTTTCTGGTCGTCACACTGATGGTGACCTCTGCCACCTCAATGATCGTCATGTTCCGTCGGCGTGGGTGGTTGTAACAAGGGTGCGTTACTGAAACGTGTCCGCTGTCCCTGTATTTTGCATGTGATACATACATGTAACTTGTAGGGACACGGCACTGCCGTATCCGCCTTTTCTCAGTCAGCGGATGATCCGGTATCAGGTTCATCTGCTGTTGGTTTGAGGACGGTATCCCGCAGTTTCGATCCGCGTACCGCGCTGGCAATCTCCTCGATATCGCGGTCGGCTTCTGGTTCTGCCACGATCGTCAGCACATCCCCCGGATTGATCGTGGTGTGACCGTGCGGTACGATCAGTTTGCCACCGCGCTGAATCGCCGCGATCACACTATCCGCCGGCCAGAGGATCTCTGACAGCCGTTTACCCGCCAGCAGTGCCTTCTCTTCGACATGGATTTCAATCACGTGTGCGCCGGTCAGGGTTTGCAGGCGCAGGTGTTCGACTTCGCGCTGTTCTTCAGCCCGCCGTGTAATCGACTGGTTGTAAGCCTGCACGATATTCTGACGCCGGAAGATGCCGACGAGTTCGCCTGTACTCGCATCGACCACAGGCAGACGGCCAATATCCGCCGCCCCCATGCGGTTAAGTGCAGTCCACACCGTCTCAAAGGGATAGGCCGTGAACGGTGACTGCGTCATGATGTCCTTCACTCTCAGATCAGGGTTCGGGTTGCGCTCGAAGGCGGCCTGAAGGTCGCGCATGGTGACGATACCCACCAGCCGGCCTTTTTCGTCAGTAACAGCGACACCGCGCATCCCGACCGACCGCAGATACTCGCGCAGTGTCGAGAGCGAGGCCATCTGCGAGATAAACGGGGCGGGCGTATGCATGACATCCCCCACCGTGACCGTCTGCATGACATCCAGCTCGATTCCTTCACGCAGATGCACCCCGGCACGGCGCAGGGCGGTCTTGTAAATCCCTTCAGCGGACAGTCGTTCGGCCAGCACCATACAGATGATGGTCGTCAGCATAATCGGCAGGATCAGTCGGTAGTCGTTGGTGAGTTCGAACACGATCATGATCGCCGTGATCGGTGCGCGCAGTACGCCACTCATCATCCCGGCCATTCCGGCGATGGCATACGCCTGCGCGTCGATAGACGGAATCAGCGCGTGCAGCCCCTGACCGTAGGCCGCACCGAACATCGTCCCGATAAAGAGGGAAGGCGCGAACACACCACCGACAAAACCGCCGCCGAGCGTGACCGCCGTCATCAGCATTTTGACCGCGCCGATCATCATCAACAGCCAGAAGCCGAACTGAAGCTCACCGGCCAGCACCGCATTCATCGTCTCGCGGCCTGTGCCGAGAATCTGCGGAAGGGCCAGCCCCACCAGCCCGACCATCACCCCGGCCAGTGCGGTCTTGAGTGGAATCGGGATACGCCGGTCCAGATGATGCCAGAGACTCCGCTGCCAGTACACCAGGTGAACAAATCCGGCGGAGGGGATCGCCAGTAAAACACCTAACGGCAGAAACAGCAGAATCTCCGCCGGATGTTCGAGGACGTAATTCAATGGGCCGACCGCTTCAGTACCTGTGCTGTGGATGCCGTTAGTCACAGCAGAAGCGATGACCGCCGACAGCACGATCGAGCCGAAAGCGCTGGTATTAAAAACGCCGTTGAGGATCACCTCCAGCGCGAAGAACACCCCCGCAATCGGTGCGTTGAAAGCCGCGGCAATCGCGCTGGCTCCACCCGCCGCCACCAGCAGACGTACCTCTTCTTCCGACAGGCGCGTGCGATTTCCCAGCCATGAAGCCAGATTCGAACCGATCTGCACGCTGGGATCTTCGGGACCAGCGGAACCGCCCGCTCCGAGGGTGATGATCGATGCCAGCGCCTTGAATGGCATTTTACGGTAAGGCAGCCGGCCACCGGTCAGCGCGACTGACTCGATGATGCTGGTCACACCGTGATAGCGCTCATGCCCGACGAAGCGCTGCATGATAAAGCCGACGATCAGGCCCGCCAGCGCCAGCGCGACAACGATCCCGAAGCTGCCGATCACCGGCCCTAACAGGTCATGCGCGAGCGTTTCCTGAAAGATCAGGTGAACGGCCTCGATGCCGATATGAAAGCCGTAGATCAGCAGTGCCGTCAGGATGCCGACTGGGATTGAGAACCACAGCAGCCGCGTCGAATCAGAGAACAGGACCTGACGGGCGCTTCTCAGCGAAGGAGGTAAACTGAAAGGGATCATTGGGATTTAAATCGGATTCTGAGACAGTAGGTAATATGACATCCGATTCTTTATAACACACCTGTGATGAAAAGACACACTCCGGTCAGGTTGCAAAGCCCCGCCAGTACCGATGTCAGCAGTGGGGAAGGTGTCCGATCTCTCACGGATGCTCTCCGATAGCGCACGCTCTCCGTGATCCCCAGCCCAAGCAGCAGCAGACCACTGACGGCGCTGATAACGCGATCGAATGGCGTGACAGGTTCCGTCGTTTCAACGCTGAGCAGGTCGGGCAGATCGGGCGGCGGGACATTCAGGCTAAAGATGAAATCCGCACTGCGGGTGATCTCGGCGCGGCTGACATCGGCCCGTGCCTGCCACTCCCCGGCGGATTCAAGCGCTGCGACTGTCACGTAATTGCCATCGCCTGCCGCTTCCAGTGTGAGGATGAGTGGCTCAGGGGGCTGTGCATTCGTCAGCGAGAGGGTAACGGACTGTGCATCGTCCAGCCGTGTGCCGACTTCGCTGTCGATCAGGGTCACAATCAGCCGATTCTG
The DNA here is from genome assembly GCA_023430545.1 of Chloroflexota bacterium. Taxonomy (GTDB): domain Bacteria; phylum Chloroflexota; class Anaerolineae; order Aggregatilineales; family Phototrophicaceae; genus JAEZAF01. The sequence continues at coordinate 21,264 of JAEZAF010000172.1, read as the reverse complement.
TCCGGTCAGTCCAGGGATTATCATCAGGTTGATTTCCAGCGGGCGGACAATCTGTGCATCGTAGAAGGAATTATCGAAGCTGTGGAAGTATTCGTCGGCCCGCCATTCCGCGACACGGCGCGCACTGTCCAGCGTACCGAGCATGGCCGACGCCACCAGCGCGATCGCAATCAGCACGATCTGTATCGTCAGGCTGAGGCGGCTCTCATTTGTTGATCGTGATGACCATCGCATCCCAACCATCATCAGGCCGAGGATGACACCCGCTTTAAGCAGTGTCAGTCCGCCGTAGCCGGTCTGAAGCAGGGCGGTCAGGCTGCCAGCGTACAGCCATGCCAGCAGCATTCCAGTGACAGCCATTACCGCCAGCAGCCACTGCGTATAACGGAGAAAAGTTCGCCTGCCGGTCGGATGTGAGCGAACACCCCACAGCGCGAAAATCAGTCCACCGGCCCACAGCGCCGCCAGATAGAGGTGAAGCCCCTGTCCGGCAGACCGGGCAAGCAGTGCCGATCGTGGGATTTCCGCCTGCTGGGTGATGATCGCGGTCGTTTGGGCATCAGGCAGCACGGAAAGCGTAACCGATGCCAGCGATACCAGCGCCCCGCCGATAAGTGCCAGCCAGCGCATGCCAGATGCTGTATTGAACAATGGTGCAGCCAGCATCAGCACAGCAATGATCCGCAGCGCCCAAAGCGGCGCATGTTCCGATTGCAGCGCAATGGTCGGCAGGTACGGGCTGAAGTAAAGATACTCGATGCCTGATTCATTCAGCCATGCGGCATACCACGCCATATCCGACCATAACGAGATCAGAATCAGAATCAGACCGACCGCATACCCCCGCCGATGGAGAACGGTCTCACGATCCAGCAGATGGTAAGCCGCCCAGCCAGCGGTCAGCGCCAGTGAGAGCGTCCGCAGCAGACCGGTGATCATTCCCGCTGCGCTGACAGTCTCATTAGGTGTGACGACCGGATGCGCGGAAACGGTGGCAGTCATCCCACCAAGCGCGATCAGCAGGACCAGCAGGTGACGACCGGATCTCACGCAGACGCACCGCTGTAAGACCGGATGCCGAAGCGCCAGAAGAAGTGCGACGCCGTCAGCATAAATACCGCCAGCGCCAGTGCGCCGATAAAGGTCTCGGTTGTGAGGCGGTTGGTGAGTGCTTCCACCGGCACGGTCACGGCGAAGGCCACCGGCACCAGAAACGTCAGCGTGAACTGAAGCCAGCCCGGATAGATGCGCACCGGCCAGCGTCCGGCCTCATACATGCTCTGGAAGATCACCAGAATGTTGTCGATGCGGATGAACCAGAAAGCAAACGTCGCCAGTATCAGCCAGAAGCTGTAGACAATCATCAACCCTGCCACCAGCAGCACCAGAAACAGCAGCAGTTGGGTCGGGTTAAGCTGAATGCTGAGCTGAGACAGCCCAATCGCGACCAGTACCAGCCCGATGCCGACATCGACCATCTTCCAGATCTGTACCTGCCGCACGCTGATCAGTACCTGTGTCTCGACCGGCTTGAGGATGGCGAAATCCAGCGTGCCCTGACGGATGTCTTCCATCAGAAGCTGCATACTCGGCTGAATCAGCGTGCCGATGAAGCCGCCGACGATGAAATAGACTCCCACCACCGCCAGCAGTTCCGGCTGTGTCCAGCCGTTGAGGTTGGTCGTATGGTCGTAGACGATTGCCAGACCGCCAAGCGCGACGATGAGTCCGAGTGCGGATTGAAACAACTGCACAAAGAAGTTGGTGCGGTACTGAAGCTCGTTCAGAATGCCGATTCTCAGGTAAAGCCCAATGATTTTAAGGTAGGACATCTGCGTTATTTAACCTCCGACGGCGCTGTAACGCCGCACCGCGAATCGCCACATGACGTTAAAGATGATAACTGATGCCGCCAGCCACAGCGCCTGAATCAGATAGCCTGTCAGTGCCTGTGCAGGTGCGACCCGTCCCAGAAACACTTCGACTGGAAAGGCCAGCACCCAGCGAAAGGGCAGCGCAGCCGCAATCGCCTGCACCGCTTCCGGCATCACTTCAAGCGGCGCAAGCTGACCGGCGCTGAACAGGATGACGATGAAATACAGGTTGTTGATGGCCTGCGTGCGCGTCGTCCAGAAGGCCACCATCCCGATGATCCAGCCCAGTGTGAATGAAAGCGCCCCTGCCAGCAGGATCGCCGGGATCGTCAGCAGCGCCGATGCGAACGTCGTTCCACTGAAATCCGGCCTGAACACGATGGTCAGCAGGATGACCGCCGGGATCAGTACGATCAACATCAGGATCTTATAACTGATATTCTGGACGATGTCGCGGTGGACGGGATGAAAGGGCCGCAGCATCCACTGCGAGATCTCACCCGTGCGGATGCGGTACTCGAATTCCCACATCGCCCACTGCTGCGTCAGATGATCCACGACCATCAGTGTGATGTAATAGGCGGCGAATCCGCCCGCCGTAAATCCCGCGATCTGGCCTTCTCCGACCGTCGTCTGCCACACAATCAGGTAAATGGTCGGTGTCAGCACAAGGTCGATCATCCAGATCATCAGGCCAACACGGTACTGAAGCTGTGTCGCCAGCGTGGTCTGAAACTGGATCTGATAGTAATTCCATAATCTTGAAAGCATCGATTTCCTGCTGTGAATCTGTTTGTGAAGCGCTTCTCAAGCCGAGCTGTTATAGCGGCTTTGACAAACACTGTATGGTCAGGGTCATGCACCGGACGCTGCGTATTACGCACCGACGGCTGAATAATGGCGGGTCGCCGCCTTCCAGACGATGTTCAGGAGCACCAGCATGATCGCCAGCCAGATGAGCTGTGCGCCGAAGCCGACCCATAGATCCTGCGGCGCGATGCGTCCCAGCAGCACCTCGACCGGGAACGAGAGCATCCAGCGGAAGGGCAGCACACTCGCCAGCGTGATGATCCAGTCCGGCAGCAGTTCCAGTGGGGCCAGCCGCCCGGTCAGGAAGATCTCGGCGACGAAGAACATCTCATAAATGGCGCTCGCACGGGTCGTCCAGAAAGCGATCAGCCCCAGAATCCAGTGCGACAGAAAACGGATGAAGAACGCCAGCATCATCGCCGGGATGAATGCCAGCACCGTCCACCACTGGAGCGTGAAGGTTGGCGGGAAGACCAGTGCCAGTCCGAGCATCGCCAGGAGGATGATCGGCAGCGCGACCAGCTTATAACCGATATTCTCGCCAACATCGGCGTGTATTGGATGGACAGGGCGCATCAGCAGGCCGGAGAAAGTGCCCGAGCGCACCCGCCAGCTGATCGCTTCTGGCGAGAGGGTGACCGCGAAGTGCCGCGCCAGCATCCACGTGATGTAATAAGCGGCGAACTCACCTGCCGTGATACCCTGTACGCTGCCACCCTGCTGCTGTGCGATTGTCGTCCAGATCGTCATGTAGATGATCGGCTCGGCGATCAGGCTCAGAATCCAGATGGCGAGATTGGCCCGGTACTGCGACATCTCCATCAGCGTCTTGCGGAAAAAGGTCACATAGATATCCTGAAGATTTCCCCGCGAGGGTCGATCCGCAGGTGCGGAGATGGGTGAAACGGGCTGTAACGGCTGGCTTGGCTGGCTTGCATTGCTCATCGTCGGTTATCCTCCAACAGCGGCGTAACGTTTGACAGCCGTCGGCCAGACCAGATGCAGTGTCAGCAGGCTAATCCCAATCCAGGCGCACTGGATCAGGATGCCGCTCCACAGGCCATCCCAACTGACTTTGCCGATCAGCACTTCGACAGGAAAATTGAAGAACCAGCGAAAGGGCAGTGCCAGTGCCAGCGTCTGCAGCGGGATCGGCAGCAGATCCAATGGCGCAAGCGCACCACCGAGGAAAGTCTGTGTGGTGGCGTAGAACCCCCATACGGCATCAATCCGCGTCGTCCAGAAGGCGATCAGTGCGAATGTCCACTGGAAGATGAAGCGCACCACCCCAGCCAGCAATACTGTCAGCGGAAATGCAGCCACGGCCCACCATTCGGTCTGTAAACGCACCTGAAACAGCACGCTGACGGCAAGGACGATGATCACCAGCGCCGGAATTGAGGCCAGTCTGGTGCAGTTGGCATCCGCGAAATCGGCATGGATGGGATGTACCGGACGAAGCAGCAGGGAGGACATTTCACCCGTGCGGATACGTCTGGCAAACCGATACGGACTAGGAGCAACTGTGAACTGTCGCACGACTAAAAAGGTCAGGTAGTACGCGGCGAAATCCTGCGCGTTGTATCCCTGCACACTGCCACCCTGTGTCTGTGCCACGTTAACCCAGACGCTGAGATAGACTACCGGCTCGGCCAGCAGCCCCGCCAGCCACAGAAATGAATTGACGCGATACTGCGTCTTGACCGCCATTTCGACCCTGGAAAACGCCTGATACAGGCGCAGCAGATGGTTCATCCGGGATGCGCTAGGCCTGCTGCGTGACAGGCGCGGCGGACTGCGGCTCGTTCAGGTCATCGGGCGTATCGAAAATGCGCTCGATGGCTTCTTCAATCGGCGGGTCGGTGATGCTGACATCGGTAATCGGCAGTTCGGACAGTATACGCGCCGTCACGCGGGTCGCATCCTGCCGGGGGACACGGATACTGTACTGGGTCGGGTCGCTGCCCACCAGTTCGCCGTAGGCCGCAAGCTGTGCCGGGTCCAGTGGTTCGTCACCGGGTTTGACGACAATCGTCTTGTGCGCGTGGAAGCGCTGCGCCAGTTCCGCAAGCTGCCCGTCGAAGATGATCCGCCCGTGATGGATGACAACCACTCGCTTCGCCAGCGCCTCGACATCGGCCATATAGTGGCTCGTCAGCAGTACAGCAGCCCCGTGACGCTGGTTGTACTCGCGGATGAATTCACGGATGCGGCGCTGCGCGGTGACATCCAGCCCGATCGTTGGCTCGTCCAGAAACAGCACTTTCGGACGGTGCAGCAGTGCGCCTGCGATCTCGCACTTCATACGCTCACCCAGTGACAGATTGCGCACTGGCTTGGTCATCAGTGGGCCGAGGTCGAGCAGCTCCACCAGTTCATCCAGCGTCTGTTTGAACTGTTCCTGCGGGATGTTATAAATCGCACGGTTCAGTTCAAACGAGTCTGCTGCCGGGATGTCCCAGACCAGTTGGTTGCGCTGGCCCATCACCAGTGTGATGTGGCTCAGGAATTCACGTTCACGCCGGGACGGTTCATAGCCCAGCACGCGCACGTTTCCGCCGGTAGGATACAGCAGCCCGGAGAGCATCTTGAGCGTGGTCGTCTTGCCAGCGCCGTTCGGCCCCAGAAAGCCGACGATTTCCCCCTGTGCAACCTGAAAGCTGATATTGTTGACCGCCTTCACTTCGCGGGTCTTGCGCCGGATGAGACTTTGAAGCGCGGCCTTCATCCCGGCTTCACGTTCCGGGACGGTATAGGTTTTCACAAGCTGATCGACATGTACCGCCGGTATTGAACTGTTCATAGCACTCCAGGTGTATATGGGGTATGAGGTGGGTACGCAGATGAATGGATCATGAAAGTCTAATAGGGTTCGTGTGCTTTGTAAAGAAAGTGACGCCTGCAAAGACGCCCCAGAAATTTACCTGATTCTAGGCGTGAAATCATCCGGTGATTCAATGCCTCGGCTAAAATGACGCTGGGTTTGAGACTTTAACTCATAATGGTTCAGTCTGTTTTGAAGGGGTGGATTACGATGAAACAGCCGGTTTTGCAGGGACATGCTCTGCTGGATGACATCAATGCCGCTTCACCAGCCCACGGTGAGGCCTGTCTGTGGTGGCTGGGCGGAAGCGGATATGCCATAAAAACCGCGTCGGCATTATTTTACATCGATCTCTATCTGTCCGAAGCGCTCAGTGAGAACAACGATGAAGCTGAGGTTAAGCACATCCGCATGACCGCAGCGCCCATTCGCGGCGGTGAGATCACCAATGCGCAGTGGGTCTTTGTCACACATGAGCATGGCGATCATCTGGATGGCGCGACACTGAAAGACCTGGTCGCTGCGTCCCCACAGGCGAAACTGGTCGTACCGAAGCAGGTGAAGTCGCACGCACTGGACAGCGGTATTCCGCAGGACTGGATCATCACGACTGATGGCACCGAAACGCTGAAGCTTGGCCCGCTGACCGTCCATAGTATCCCGGCGGCGCATCCGGATCTCGACCAGAGTGACGAGGAAGGCTATCGTTATGTCGGCTATGTGTTCGACGTCGATGGCATCCGGCTGTATCACAGCGGCGATACCGTGCTTTACGATGGACTGATTGACCGGCTGAAAGCGCTGAAGCCGCAGATCGCGATCCTGCCGATCAACGGCACCGATGTCTGGCGGATGCAGCACGACATCGCGCCCAACATGGGCATTGTGGATGCGGTCTATACCGGCAAACAGATCGGGGCAGCGTTGGTCATCCCGCATCATTACGATCTGTTCACGTTCAACACAGCAGATGAAGCGGCCTTCGTCGAACATGCCGAAGCACAGATGTTACCGTATCAGATTCTGCGGGCAGGTGAGCGCTTCACCTGGCGCACCACATCATGAATTGAGGTTTTCAATGCACCAGATCCAACGTCAGCGCACGCATGAGTTATTGCAATCCAGAGGCGTCGAGCGTGCGCTTTTCACCTATCTGGACAGTGTCAAATGGCTGACTGGTTTCGCGCCGCCGGTCGAACATCTGGGACAGCCGCATGTCTTCGCCGGCGGACCGTCGCTTGTCTGGTATGAGGCGGGTCATTATACGCTGCTGGTGCTGGGAAATTATGAGGCGCAGTGCCAGCCGCTGAAATCCGACGATCTCGCCATCGTCACTTACAGCACCTATGACATTGAGGCCCCAATGCAGCCGGTTGACCGTCTGGTGAGCGCCTTTCGCGGCATGATCCCCGGCAACAGCCGTTCGGGGACGATTGGCATTGAGGCGCGGACGATGACCGCCGCGCTGCTGCACACGCTTGATGGCGCATCGACCATCCTGATCGACGACTGGCTGGTGCCGCTGCGGATGATCAAGACCGAAGAAGAACTCATAAAACTGCGTCACAACTTCGCGCTGACCGATCTCGGACACCAGATTGCACAGCAGTCCCTTCAGGCCGGAAAGCGCGAGATCGACGTTTGGATGGATATTCACAGCGCGATTAACACCCGTCTGGGCTATATCGTCCCGCTGGGGAATGACTGCGTTTCAAGTTCGCGTGAAGCGAATATCGGCGGCTGGCCGGGTGACATCACACTGCGCGACGGCGACAGCCTGACGCTCGACCTCAGCACCATCGACAATGGTTACTGGAGCGATAGCTGCCGCAGTTACTTCGTCAGTGAGCCGACCGCACGCCAGTCTGAAGTCTATCGGATTGTGCTGGAAGCGCTGGATTTCGGCTTGTCACTGCTGAAGCCGGGGGCAGTCGCCAGCGAGATTGATACAAAGCTGCGCGCCTTCATCGAGCAGGCTGGTTATCCGGTCTATCCCCATCACAGCGGACACAGCGTCGGTGTAGCAGGCCATGAAGCACCACGCATCGTGCCGTATAACAACGAAAAACTCCAGCCGGGGATGGTGATCATGCTGGAGCCGGGGATCTATGTGCCGGGTGAGATCAGTGTGCGTCTGGAAGATGCCGCGCTGATCACCGCTGACGGCTGCGAGATCCTCACACGTCATATCCCTCGCTAGCGATGAAGGTTGTTTGAATTTTCAAAACCCTGTTCAGAACCAGATATAAACAGCAGGGACGCCCCGACGAGAGGCGTCCCTGCTGTTTATGACATTGTAGGGGCCGGACAAGTTCGGCCCTTGATGGGTAAATCTTACGGCTGATTGCTGCCGAAGCCGGGGGCCGCGTCTGGCAGGCCGAGCGTGTCGGTCGTGCCGAAGCCAGCCTCACCGGTACGCAGTTCGCCGACCGTGGCCGAGAAGAAGTCCGCCCACAGGCTGCCGATCTCACCATTGAAGGTGATGCTCAGCTTGACCTTCTTCACGGTGCCGTTGATCGCGATGTCCTGAGCAAAGGCCGTGTAGTCATAGCTGCCGCCTGCCAGATCGAACGACTGCTTGTCCTTCGTTCCGTCAGCGTAGACAACCTTCACGCGGACCTGTGCTGCACCTTCAGGCAGGGCTTCTGCCTTGAACATGCCGGACAGTGCGAGGGTCTGGCCTGCGACCAGCGCATCACTCTTGATGTTCTGTGACAGCTTGCTGCTTTCGCCTGCGCCGCCGCTGAAGCTAAAGGCACATTCGCCTTCGTAAGCCACAGCCGACTTGTTCGGCTTGCTGCACTTGAACTTGTCTTTGCTGCCGTTCTGGACCTTCCAGCCGCTGTCGATGCCGTCCTGCTTGGCTTCGAAGTTACCATCAGCCAGCAGATTGAGTGCCGCGCTGCCAACGGTGACGTTCACCGTGCCGAGGTCAGCGGTGCCATCCGTGCCGGAAACAACATAGGTGAAGCTGTCCTGACCGTTGAAGCCTGCATTCGGTGTGTAGAGGAATGAGCCGTCGGCGTTCAGTGTGACCGTACCGTTGCGCGGCGCACCATAGACTGCTGAAGTCAGGGCAGTGACGTAAAGGTCGTTCGTCAGGACACCACTAAAGCTGTCCACCGTCAGGGCTGCATCCGGCTGGGCGGCGTAGGCATCGTTCTGTGCCTGCGGTGCGCTCAGGATCGGCAGTGTCATCGAGACGTTGTTGTTATTCGTCCTGATCTCGGTGGTCGATGTCGTCAGAGCAGTATTCACCGTCATGCTGACACCGCTGGCGGCCTGAAGTGCCACAAAGATCGTCTGATCATTATTCAGGAAATTGCTGCCGAAGTTGCAGGTAATCTGCTGGCCGACGTGATTGCAGTTCGGGTTCGACTGTGAAACGAAGGTCGCGTTGGCGGGCAGGTTGATAGTGAAGTTCACATTGTTCGCAACGAACGGCTTGATATTGCGCACGTCGAAGCGGAAGGTCGCTACACCACCGATGACTGTCGCGGGTGTATTGCTGTTGACCATCGTCACCAGATCAGGCTGATCCTGAATTTCGGGCTTGATGTTGGTGATCAGGTAGACATTGTCGTTGTAGTCGTAATTGACGCTGGAATTGCCGACGAAGTCCATCGAGAAGATATAGGCATTCGGGATGAACTTGCCCTGCGGATCACGTGCCGGCCAGATACGCAGGCCATGCAGGTTGGCACTGCTGCATGCAGCACTGTCATTCGGTTCGCAGGATTCAAAGTCCGTGTTGACTTCCAGATAGAACTTGTTGGACGTCGAAGGCGAAAGTTGAATCTCAGCGGGCAGGCCGCCGCTGTTATTTTTACGCGGCAGATAGGACTGGCCATCAATGCCTGCATGCTGAACCGAAGCCAGCAGGGTGTGATTCGGGCCTGCTTTTTCCTTGATGCGCAGGGTATCAGCCTGACCGCAGCAGCCATGGAACGCAGCCAGTTCACGTACATAAATCGGCTTGGAGCCATCGGCACGCGACCAGTACTTGTTCATGATCTCTTCACCCGCCGGGAAGTATGACCCCGCAGGGATACGTCCAATTACCGACTTGAAGCCGAATGAATCGACAATCAACTGCGCCTGAAGTTCGTCCTGGCCTTCCTTCTTCTGCTGGAAGCCAGCGCCGAGATTGATCACAGCAAAGGGTTCGTTGGGTGCGTTGGAGGTGATGAACATCTTGCCGAAACGGGCACCGGAGTAGGTGCTGGTCTCGATGTACTGTACGGTCACATCCTGATGGCCGTTGACCGGGATGTTGAACGGCACCGGCTGAGTCGTGGTCCAGTTGCTCGGATCATCGAACTTGATATTGCTGACCGTAATCGGCGAAGTCCCGGTATTGCGGATGCGCAGTGTCACGTTTTTATGGACATCCAGACCGGCGATATCATCACGGATTTTGTTGAAGGTCAGCCAGCGGTTCATCCAGTTAAAGCCGGAATATCCGATGCTGTTGAGGGTCGTCCAGTCGCGGTTTTCGAAGGCGATACCCGGGCTGCCAGCGCTGGTCGTCGGGGTGACGTTACGCACGATCACCACGATGTCGTTATAGTCGAAACCGGTGTTGTATTCTTCGACCGCGTAGATGTAGGCATTGGCTTCACCCGGGAATGGGTAAACGCGATATTTGTAGCGGTTGGCGGCGTTGCCTTCCCATTCGTTCAGGAAGGACTCCTGATATACCACCCGGTCGCTGAAACCAGGCCATACCGAGTAGAAGCTGAAGCTGCCAGAAGGTGAGAAGCTGGTTGAACCGCTGACGGTCGGAGCCAGTGTCTGCGCCCCGCAGCACTCAATCGTGAACAGCTCATTCTTGCTGTCGGGATCACCGGGGGTGTAAGTGCCGACGCGCACATCCGGGTTGGAGTTGACGCCGTAAAGCGCCAGCACCTGCATGGTGACCGGCTGCGCGGCATTCACTCGCTGGAAGGCCGGTGCGCTGACCTCACTTGATCCGGGGATCATCGCCTGACTGGCAATACCGGCATTGCTGTGGATGGTGGTGCTGAACTTCTCGTCATCACCCGTAGAAAGCCCAATACCCCATGCATCGAAGATGAGCTGGAGTGAGGGTTCGTTGGTGCCGCCGCTCCCATCGGTCCCCAGACCGCGAAGCTGTACAGTTTCGCTGCCGCCGGTCCCGGTCACGGTCAGGACGCCGGTCTCCACGCCTTCCGCAGTGGGCGAAAAGCGAAGTGTCACCTGTACGCTGCTGCCGCCGCCGATATTGATCGGAAGTGCTGCGCCTACGGTTGCGAACTTTGGGTTGTTAATGGACAGGCCGCTGATCTGAATCGCAGCACCCGTGGTGTTGGTGATGGTCACCGTCCGGTCATTATTCTGCGTCTTGATGGCGGAAAAGATTGCCCCCGGCGTGACATCGAAGCTGCCAGAAGCCGCGTACAGAGGTGCTGTCCCAGCGTTGAATAAACCAACACAAAGCACGGCAAATAAAACGAAAAAGAGTGATTTTATCCGGTTCCTCATTTACTATCCCTCGTTAATCAGCGAAAACTCGCTCAGCATCTGCATTGAGTGAGTTTGGACCGTGGCTGGCACAATATTTTGATAGAACATACTAAACAAAATATCTGATTTCACGTCAGAAGTGTACAGATCTTCAGACTTCTATACGCGGAATTTACAAAATTCGCTTTTGTTACGGGAAGGTGTGAGATGCGTTGATCACAGGTGCTGGACATCCCCAAAGCGCGTATCCTTATGTAGGATCGCCCCACCATAGCGATCACGCCTGCGCAGCAGGGGAGCACCTGCGTGCTGATGATTAAACCCGTTATTGGCCCATTTCGTACAAGACTATCACTTTCCTCTGAAACCCGAACACGATACCAACCATCTCAAACCACATTCGAACCAACAGAATGCGAACATGCGTGCTATAATTGGAGGTCCGGTACCTTAACATTGAATCTCGATCAGCGCGGAAATGCAGCAGCAGCAGCACATTTTTTTTGTGCTGCTGCCGCCGCTGCAACAAGCTGTAAGCCGAAAACACAGAGGCTGGAAACCTGAAATCCTACCGCCGCATCCGTGGGTCCAGCAGATCGCGCAGGCCATCACCGATGAAGTTGAACGCCATCACCAGACTGGCAATCGCGACACCGGGGAACAGCCACATCCACCACTGCCCGAAGAAGTCGATACCAATCGAAACCATGCGGCCCCATTCGGGCGATGCAGGGTCGGCCCCTAATCCGAGGAAGCTCAGTCCGGCAAAGGTCAGGATAGCGCTGCCGATGTCGAGCGTCGCCAGCACCAGCGCCGGTGACAGACAGTTGGGCAGGACCGTCCTGAAGAGGATGTAAGTCTCCGACCCGCCGATGGCCCGCACGCCTTCGACGAATTCGCGCGATTTCATCTCCATTACCAGACCGCGCACCAGTCGGGCATAACTCGGCCACCACACCACCACCAGCGCGATGATCGCGTTGCGCAGGTCTGGTCCCAGCGCCGCCGTGATCGCCAGCGCGAGGATGATTGTAGGAAAGGCCATGAACAGTTCAGTGAGGCGCATCAGCAGTTCGTCCCACAACCCGCCTACAAAGCCAGCCACGGATCCGACCAGTAGGCCGATAATACTGCCGATCACGACCACAGCAATCCCTGCCGGGATCGTCAGGCGGCTGCCATAGAGGACACGGCTGAAGATGTCGCGGCCCAGTTCATCTGTACCGAAGCGGTAGACATCACCCGGAGCCTGAAGCCGAAGGTTGACGTTCTGCGCCAGCGGTTCGAACGGCGCAAGCTGTCCTGCAAACAGCGTGATCAGCAGCCAACCGAGCAGCACCACCAGCCCGATGATCACCAGTGGACTGCGCCGCAGCAATGCCACAGCACGCTGGCGCATATCGGATGCGCTAGCTGGCGCGGATACGGGGGTCGAAGAAATAGTAGAGGATGTCAACGAAGAAGTTCACTCCTACGTAAATCGTAGCGATCAGGATGCTGCCGCCCATAATCGCGGGGAAATCCTGTGAGGTGGAAGCTCGGAACATATAGCGACCGATCCCCGGCCACGCGAAGATCGACTCGGTCAGCACAGCGCCGGAAAGCAGTGATCCGTAAGATAGACCGATGATCGTGATGACCGGGATCATCGCATTGGCGAGGCCATGCCGTCCGATCACCCGCCATTCGCGTATCCCTTTGCTGCGGGCCGTGCGGATGTAATCCATCCCCAGGACTTCCATCAGCGATGAGCGTGTGATGCGGGCGATGATACCGGAGACGTAAACGCCAAGTACCAGCGCGGGCAGTACCAGATGCGACACCGCATCACGGAAGGTGTCCAGTCGTCCCGCCATCAGGCTGTCGATGGTGTACAGACCAGTGACGAACGGAGGGGCGGTCATCCTGACGCTAAGCCTGCCGGGGCCAGCAACCAACCCCAACTGTGCGTAAAGCACCTGTAATCCGACCAGCGCCAGTACGAATACTGGTACGCTGACTCCAATCAGGGCGAAGATGCGGCCAATATAGTCGAAGATGCTGTTGGGAAAGACCGCCGCGACCACGCCGACGATGACGCCGATCAGGATGCCGAAGACGATGCCGGCGGTCGCCAGTTCGAGTGTCGCGGGGAAGAACTGCTTCAGATCTTCGGCAACGGGCTTGCGTGTCTTGATCGACGTGCCGAGATCGCCTTGCAGGAGGTTGCCCATATAGGTCAGGTACTGCTCATGCAGCGGCTTGTCCAGTCCCCATCGCTCGCGGAAGGCCTGCACCAGTCGTTCGTTGTTGAGCGCGTTCTGCGGCAGATTGGCGGTCACCGGATCTGCTGGAACGGCATTCGCGATGATAAAGGCCACAAGCGTAATCCCCAACAGCGTTGGGATGACGAACAGCAGGCGTCTCAGGATATAAAGATGAAAAGGCATTGCTGTATTTACCGGTGGTGTATAAGACGGGTTGAGACTGTTACGGCGATTACAGTGGGCAGAGTGGGTCCTTGTAGGGATACAGCACTGCTGTGTCCGCTTTTGTTGTATAAGGATTTAACGAAGAGGGCGGACAGATGATCATCATGTCACTGTCCACCCTCGGAGTTTAGTGAAGAGCCGTTATTAACCTGCGCGGCTCAGCAGGGCGACATCGATCAGCCACTGCGGATGCCACACGTAACCTTCGATATCGGCACGATAAGCGGTCTGGATATCCGGCTGGTTGAACGGCGCGAATGGGCCATTCTGCTGCATCCAGCGCTGAAGTTCTTCATAAAGGCCCAGACGTGTCTCCTGATCCGGTTCGATGGCTGCCTGTGCGATCATATCGAGGATTTCCTGATCGATGCCCTCGGTGGACCACTTTGCACGTTCGGTGGATACCTTGCCACCCGGCAGGAAGGACAGGAAATCGACCGGGTCGAGCTTATCCGGACCCCAGAACCAGTAGCCGAAGCCCTGAAGCCCATTACGGTATTCTTCCAGTGCGACCTGAACTTCAGCCGGTGCCAGTGTGACATTGATGCCGACTTCAGCCAGATCCGCCTGAATCTTCTGCGCGTTGGTCCCCAGATTCACACCCTGGAAGGTGAGATCCGGGTAGTTGAGGGTGATGTCGAATCCGTCCGGATAACCAGCGTCAGACAGAAGCTGGCGTGCCATTTCGAGGTTACGGGTCAGTGCTTCAGAGGGATCAAGCGCACCTGCCATGCCGTAGGCCAGATTGCTGGCCGGGGCCACGCCGCCCCACAGGGCCTTGTATCCCTCGTAATCCAGCGCATAGCGGATGGCAAGCTGTACGGTCGGGTCGGAGACTGGTCCGCCGATTTCAGGATTGCCATTCATCAGCAGGAAGTGCGTGATGTTGGCCGGGCCGCTGGTGATCCCAATTGCTTCGTTGCCTTCCAGTGAGGCGATCTGGTCACTGGTGAGGTCGAGTGCGAGATCGATGTCACCGGCTTCCAGCGCGATCTGCTGGGTGGCGGCTTCTGCCAGATTGGTGATGATCACGCGGTCGAAGAAAGGAAGATCACCGCGCCAGTTCGGGTTGCGGACGAGGACTGTCTGCACCTGCTGTTCCCACAGTTCGAGCATGTAGGGGCCAGTCCCGGCGGAGGTATTGTTCAGATAATCTTCGGCAGCGTCATCGGTCGCAGCGGCTTCCGTATCGAGGCCGCCATTTTCGGCAATTACGGTCGAATCACTGACAGAGAAGGCCGGGTTCGCCAGTTCCGCAAGGAACGATGGGCTAACCGCGCTCAGCGTAATGGCGACGGTGGTATCGTCAACGGCTTCGACGCTGGCGATGTTCTCCGCCAGAAATGCCGGGCTGCTGGCCGCATACTTGAGACGGTTGAAAGAGAAGACAACATCGGCGGCAGTCATCGGATTTCCGCTGGAGAAGACCACGTCATCGCGCAGCGTAAACGTATACACCAGACCGTCATCCGAGACAGTCCATTCGGTCGCCAGCAGCGGTAGGATCTCGCTGGCGGAGTCATCCGGGAAGGTCACCAGTGTCTCGTAGATCGCCTTGAAGATAAAGCCCGAGGTCTGCGTGTAACCGCGTGCCGGGTCCAGCGAGTCGGTGGATTCGGCATGGCCGATCACCAGAAGCTGCTCATCCTGTGCCATCGCCATACTGCCCATCAGCAGTGCGGTAATCAGGGCGAGCATAACGAAGGGTAAACGCCGTAGTATGGCTTTCATAAAAACCCGCTGTCCTTTCAACTTAAAAATGCTTTTGAGTGGTGGATTAACGCGGCAGATTGTAACAAAAAGCAAAAGCCCCGCAACAATTGGTCCTAAGGTTTCTCGGCTGTGTAAACGTTATCACGATCGTTGCTACGATGAATATGACAGTTTATATCGCTTCGGGGCAGCCATAAGAGTAAACTCTTTGAATGCGATACTTCTTGACACTGCTGGCGCTGCTTCAACTGGGACGCGTGCATTTTCTGCTCGGCGGATTTGTGCTGCATGCACTTGGCGTCTTCATGGCACTATACGCGGGGGCAGACTTCAGCGTTACAGCGCTGCTGTGGGGCCAGGTTGCGATCACATCCACACAGTTGATGACGCATTATGCCAATGATTATTTTGATCTTGAGGCTGACATCGCCAACCAGACCCCGACCAACTGGTCTGGCGGCAGCCGCGTGCTGGTGACAAGCCGTCTGGATGCCGTAATTGCCCTGCGGATTGCGCTGATCTTCGCTGTCACGGCGTTTGCAGCCAATCTGGTACTGAGCCTGTGGGTGCGTCCCGGCCTGATGACGTTCGCACTGCTGATACTCGCGCAGGCACTGGCGTGGTTTTACAGCGCACCGCCGCTGCGCCTGCATTCGCGCGGACTGGGCGAAGCGACGACTGCGGTGATCGTCCCGCTGCTCACGCCGCTGGTGGGCTATATGCTTCAGGCTGGTCAGATCACACTGCTGCCCCTGCTGGCGGCCGCGCCGTTATGCTGTCTTCAAATGGCGATGCTGCTCTCGATTGAATTCCCTGATGCCGAAGGTGATCATCAGGTCGGCAAGCAGACGCTGATTGTCCGGTTGGGAGCTGCTGCCGCCTCCCGGCTGTATATCGCGCTGATTGCCGCCGCCTATCTCATGCTGCCGCTGTTGGGTACTGCGGGATTACCACCGCTGGTTGTGCTGTTTAACCTCATTCCGCTGCCGTTTGCGCTGTTTCAGATCTGGCATACCGTCCGTGGAGACTGGCGTATCCCCTCGCGCTGGAACCTCTTTGCCTTCTACTCGATTGTGCTGCTGATGGCGACTTCAGCGGCAGAACTGGCGGCATTCGTGCTGCTTGTCGGCCTAAGCTAGCCGGGGCTGATGTTCACACGAATATTTATGCGGCCCTAATCCCCTCTTATTCCGATCGCAACCTGTACTTCCTACAATACAGCATGAACATCAACTGACTGTCATACCGAGGTTAAGACGGATGCTGCTATATGAGTACTGCCTGATGGACTCTGCCTGTGAGTAATAACGCAGTTCAACATCTTCAACCTCTACAGAGTGTGCAGGCTGATATCAGGCTGACTGATGCCATTGGGCGGGCGCGATTTCTTGTCCCACCGCGCAGCGATCAGCTCGAACTTCTCGATCAGGGCATCGGGACAGCGGACGATGTCGCTGTTAATCTGAGGGAGATGACACGAATCAACCGCTGGTTGGGGGGCTATCGCGCCCTGACGCAGCACCTGTACCCCATGCTGAGAAAAGCCGCGCACGATCAGCCGCTGTCGCTGGTGGATATCGGTGCAGGCTCCGGTGAGACAGCGCGGATGCTCGCACAATGGGCACACCGGCAGCCTATCCGGCTGAAACTTATCCCGCTGGATCTGGAGATGCGCCATCTCACCACTGTCTCCACCCCTCCGAAAGTGACCGTCAGTGCCAGTATTCATCGGCTTCAGGCGAATGCCCTTCACCTGCCATTTGCGGCTCACAGTATCGACTTCCTGATCTCATCGCTGTTTCTGCATCATCTGAACCCCCAGCAGATCATGTGCCTGCTGAGAGAGGCCTATCGCTGCGCCCGTCGTGCCGTCGTGCTGAACGATCTGGTACGCGGGTATCTTCCGCTTACTGCCTTCCATCTTGTTCGACCCCTGTTCGCACGGCATCCCATCACTTTCCATGATGGACTGCTCTCTATCCGTCGCGCCTATCGGCCTGATGAACTGCTGGCACTGGCGCACGCTGCCGGATTGCATCAGGCGCGCATAGCGATGCATTTCCCGTGGCGGATGACGCTCATCATCGAGAAGCCGAATTCGCTGGAGTCCGATGTGCCTGACGGACGTGATGATGTTTGATACAGCGGTGATGGGCGGTGGTCTGGCTGGATGCCATGCGGCCATCACACTGGCACAGCAGGGACAGCGCGTGCTGCTTCTGGAAGCCGGAGACTATCCCCGTCATAAGGTGTGTGGGGAATTTCTCTCACCAGAGTGTGCAGCGCTGTTTGCCGAGACGGGTTTTCTTGAGGTGCTGCGCCAGCACAAGCCGGAGACGATCCGCACGGTACGACTCACAGCACCGGATGGCACTGAGTGGCGTACGACCTTCCCGAAGTCGGCGATTGGTATCAGTCGCTATGCGCTGGATGCTGCGCTGGCCGATTATGCCGTCCAGCAGGGTGTCGAGCTTCAGACCCGTACCCGTGTGAGCGCTGTCACCGGTTCGCTGACCGATGGTTTTACACTGAACGTCCGCAGTGATGCTGGACCAGTGACAATTATGGCCCGCAGTATGATCGCCGCGCACGGCAAGCGCAGTACGCTGGACCGTTCCCTGAATCGAACCTTTCTCCGGCAGCCCCAGCCGTATGTCGGGCTGAAGCGGCACTTCAACGGGCCACCGCTGACGCAGCATCTTGACCTGCATATCTTCCCCGGTGGTTACTGCGGCATGTCGGAAGTTGAAGACGGCAGTGCCAATGTCTGTCTGCTGGTGCGGCAGGAGGTCTTTCAGCGTGCGGCGGGTGATCCGCCTGCCATTGATCGCTTTATCACGTGGATGGGACAGCAGAATCCGGTATTGGGTACATGGCTGAAGGAGGCTGTGCCGGTCGAAGACGAGTGGCTGAGCGTCAGTCAGATCCCGCTGATGAACAAGGGTGCGGTGCAGGACGACATCCTGTTTGCCGGAGATGCCGCCGGGATGATTGCGCCGCTGGCTGGTGATGGCATGGCGATGGCCCTGCACGGCGGGAAGCTGGCCGCAGAGTCCATTGCACGCTGGTTGTCGAATGAGATGACTGCCGAACAGATGCTGCGTGACTATGACCGCACATGGCAGCGCACCTTCGCCATGCGCCTGCGCCTGGGGCGTGCGTTACAGGCGGTGATGCTGCGTCCTTCACTGCTGATACCCGGCCTGCGTCTGATGAACCGGCTGCCTATGTTAGGTGATTTTATCGTGACACAGACTCGTGATTTAAAGTTAGCCGAACGGTGATTGGAGAATACATGAATCAGCCCGCATTTATGGCACTACGCACCGGCGTCCCGGACCAGTGCTATACACAGGAAGAAATCACCGATTTTTACGTTGAGCTGCTGCGTCAGCAGGGCAGCCGACGGGAACGTGCCGTGCGTACCGTGATGAACCGTTCCGGCGTGCGCTTTCGTTACTCGGTTGTGCCGCCGGATTACTTTCTGACTCCGAAAACCACCCAGCAGCGCAATGACCGTTATATGGAACAGGCCGTGATTCTGGGCGAACAAGTCATCCGGGCAGGGCTGGACGATGCCGGGATCGATCCGGCGCAGATTGGCTCGTTTACGGTTGTCTCCTGCACGGGTTTCAACATCCCCGGGCTGGATCTGCTGCTGGCAGGGCGGTTAGGGCTGTCTTCCAGCCTGACCCGTGCCTGCATTCTGGGGATGGGCTGCTATGGAGCTTTTCCCGGGATGCGCCGCGCAATTGAAAGCCTTCGTCCGACTTCCGATCAGTTAGCGCTGGTGCTGGCACTGGAATTCTGCACGCTTCATCTCCAGTTTGACGATGCCGCTGAGAGTGTGGTCTCTACCTCACTGTTTGCGGATGGTGCGGCGATGGCGGTCATCGGCCAGACGCAGACTGCCAGCCCTATGCCGAAGATCATTGACTCCGAGACCTACTGCAATTATCAGACGCTTGATCACATGGCATTTAACCTGACCGATCACGGCTTCCGCATGTACCTGTCCAGCTATGTGCCGGATGTGCTGGCGGCCAATATCTGTGATTTTGCCGACAAGCTGCTGGCACGCAACGGTTTGCATCATCGTGATGTGAAGTTCTGGGCGATTCACCCCGGCAGCCAGCGCATTGTCGAGTATATCCAGCAGCAGTTGGAGCTGAGCGACGATCAGGTGCAGGTTTCGCTCGACATCCTGCGGGATTACGGCAATATGTCGTCCGCTACCGTGATGTTTATCCTCGAACGCCTCATGCAGTCCGCTGAGCCGCAGCCGGGTGATTATGGCGTGATGATGGCCTTCGGCCCCGGCCTGACGATGGAGTCGATTCTGGTGCAGTGGTGACCTCATCGCTGCACAATCTGATGTCTACCTGCGCATGATTTGCCCATGTTACAGGATGCCTCTTTTCATTGTTTGCGGATTGCGGCGGTGGCGGCGGCGGCGCGAAAAATTTACGCCGCCGCAAGTAATTTTCCCCTCAAAAATGGGCGGCAAAATCAGAACTGCGGCGTAAATGCGCCACAATGTGCCACAAGAGTGTCGCAATGCGCCACAAATGCGCTGTAAATCTGCTGTTTGCAGCAGCTTGTTGCTGCTGCTGCTGCCGCACAAAAATTTTGTGCGGCAACAACGGATTTTCCCCTGAAAATGACGGATTTGCTGCTGCAAGAATGCTGCAAGAATGCTGCAACTTTAGAGATTTGAGGCGAAAAAAGCCCCCCCATCCCTGCGGAATAAATTCCGCTTTCCCTTCCCGGCATTGCCTGCAATGCTAACCACTCGGCAAATCGGAGTTTGCTACGCAACCTCAGTTTGCTTTCCGAGGGAAGGGAGAAAAACAGGTTTTACGAAGGGAAGCATTACTTGCGATCCCGCTTAGGAGATGGGTTTTTACCGATTCACGCCGGTTTTAAATCTGCAATTTGCTTAAACTGCTGCATATGGGGGCCGAAGAATCCGGCCTCTACGGTTTCCGTGATTTTGCAGGGTCAGCGTGGCGTTCTTTGCTGTACAGACAGGATGTTAAGGTGCAGGAACCTTACAGTGTAGCACGAATGTTCTGGTTGTGCGGTTCGAATTTTCAAACGAAGTGGACCAAAAATTGAGCGTTTTTGCGTTAGAAGCCATGTTGAAAGCTGGCTGTTGATAATAAGGACAGCGGACAGGGCGCCATTGCGAGCAATGCGGCCCTGTCCCTACATGGCGCATAAATGCGCGGTACGTATTTTGTAGGGACAACGACATGCAAGGATGTTTAGGCGTTGTCGGGTGTTTAACCCGCCGTAGAGGATGCTTCTCCACCTGAAAGCGCGACATAGGCCCCTAGTGCGATCAGACCGCCACCAGAGAAAATCCGCTGTGCATGTCGCAACGAAGCCCGCTGACGTAACTGAGTGGCGATTGGTCCGGCCAGCGTCGCGACGATCAGGTCTGCGCTGGTGTTCAGAAAGACGGACAGACTGCCGAGCGCGATAAACTGCACCACAACCGGTTCAGCGAGGTTGATAA
This sequence comes from Chloroflexota bacterium, assembly GCA_023430545.1. Taxonomy (GTDB): domain Bacteria; phylum Chloroflexota; class Anaerolineae; order Aggregatilineales; family Phototrophicaceae; genus JAEZAF01. The sequence goes on along the minus strand of JAEZAF010000172.1, from coordinate 564 downwards.
ACTGTGGGATAAAGGCGAGGAAGAACAATGCGGTCTTCGGGTTCAGCATCTCAGTGACGATGCCCTGTGTCAGCGCACGGCGGTAATGGGTGGATGGTGCTTCGGAAGACTCTGTCAGATCAAGTGCTTCTGTTTTCATCAGCATGCGGACGCCGAGAAAGACAAGATACGCTGCGCCCAGATATTTAATCAGATTGAATGCCAGCGCCGATGTCGCCAGAATGGCTGAGAGGCCGAGTGCCGCCGCGAATACGTGGAACATGCCGCCGATGGCGGTCCCAAAGGATGATGCATAACCTTCCCGCTGGCCGCCCTTGATGCTGCGCGTCAGCACATAGAACATGCCCGGACCGGGGGTAATCGCCAGCATGAACGCGGCAGTGAAGTAGAGGGTAAAGGTCTCTAGACTTGGCATTGTGGGACACCTCGGTTTCGTGGGATTATCCGGCAGATGCCACAGTATATGCGGCATGCTACTGGCGCATCAAGCGGCCATTGTGACCATCTATCCGCTTATACAGCGCATCAGAAAATTGGACTGATAGGCGGTTTGGCGGCCTTTTA
>JAEZAF010000160.1 GCA_023430545.1 Chloroflexota bacterium | reverse complement strand
GAAGCACATACGCATTAAGTTAAGCGCGAAAGTCCGGCTTCTCTAATTGGTGCGATAGACCCCCACCTAAATCCTCCCCCGTTGACGGGGGAGGACTTTTCACACCGCCGCGACCCCGCTTTTCTCCGTTTCCCTCTAAGCGTCCGACGAATGCTCTTCTTGTCGGATGCAGAATGGGGAAAAGGGTTGGGTATAGGGGGCTTTTTCGCCGAAGAATACGTTAACTTAATGCCTATGCGCTGAAGCGCTTCCCTACGAGGGATTATGGCGTGTGTGATCGGGGCCGAAAGAATCCGGCCCGCAGCAGAGAGGCCGACCGCACAGCCTGATCCGGGTGGGATTGCGATCCTACGCGATCAGCACCAGTACGGTGAAGAGGATATAGGCCAGCATCAGTCCACGGGATGCCATGAGCATCATGGGTGTTTTCGCGCCGAGTTCAGTGTACCCGGTCTGGGATAAAAAGCGCTGTTTGATCAGCTCGCCGACGATGTAGGCAATACCGAAGATCACCGGCAGGGTGTCCCCTTCTGTCCCGCGCAGCAGATAGAAGCTCATCCCGACGTGGCCGACCGCATTGGCGATGGCGAAGATGATGGAGATGATCTCTTTCTGATAGATGCGCACCAGAACACTGGCGAAGACGCCGAGTGTGATCCCGGCAAGCAGGACGGCAGGTGCGATCTCAAGCCCTTCAAGCGGGATGGGGTCCAGCGGAAGCGCCAGAAAGAAGGCGATCATGCCGACGATGATGCCGACGCCTTTGGCGGCAGTCTCCAGCCAGCCGAGCGTCCCCCAGCTTTTGGTATGCCATGTGATGGGCTGTGATTGATCCTGTGCAGACACAGCTTATACTCCTACCCTTTTGATCTAAAATAATATCCGGATTTATAACGATGCAAACGAGGCTGCGCAACACTTATGACAACCCTTTTCCCGGAAATTGAACCTTACGCTCATGGGATGCTCAGTGTGAGCGATGGCAACCAGCTTTACTGGGAGTCCTGCGGCAGCCCGGATGGCAAACCGGTGCTGGTCGTACACGGTGGGCCGGGTTCCGGCTGCACGGCTGAAATGCGCCGTTTCTTTGATCCGGCGGTCTATCGAATCATCCTGTTCGATCAGCGAAACTGCGGTCGGAGCCGCCCACATGCCAGCCAACCGGAGATCGACCTGTCGGCAAATACCACGCAGCATCTGATCGCCGATATGGAGGCCCTGCGCGAATATCTCGGCGTCGAACGCTGGATGCTGTACGGCGTCTCATGGGGGTCGACCCTGATTCTGGCTTATGCGGAACGTTATCCGCAGCGCGTGACCGAGATCGTGATCGCCGGAGTCACGATGACACGCCGATCTGAAATCGACTGGCTGTACCGTGATGTCGCGCCGATGTTCCCGGCGGAGTGGGCGCGTTTCCGTGCAGGTGTGCCGGAAGCCGAACGAGGCGGCGATCTGGTGGAAGCCTATGCACGGCTGCTATTCGATCCCGATGCTGATGTGCGAGCGCAAGCCGCGAAAGAATGGCACGCGTGGGAATTCGGTCAGATGACGGTTGACCCTGATGCTAAGCCGAGCGCCCGGTGGCTTGATCCGGCCTTCCAACTGGCACGGGCACGCATCACCACCCATTACTTTCGGCATAACGCATGGCTGGAAGATGGAATTCTGCTGCGGGAAGCCAGCAAACTCGCTGGCATCCCGGGTATTCTGATTCACGGGCGGCTGGATCTCGGCGCGCCGCTGGTGACGGCATGGGAACTCTCGCAGGCGTGGCCGGACAGCGAACTGGTGCTTGTGGGCGGCGCAGGCCACTCGACATCCGACCCTGGCATGACGGAAGCGATTATCGCCGCAACAAATCGGTTTGGCGGAAAATGAGTACAAGGCACACGGCATGCCGTGTCCCTACATTCCACGCATTTTGCAGGGACAACGATATGCGAGCATGTTTATGCATTGTCCTTCGTCTCCATAGGATTTCAATAGAAATACCTACCTCGGAAAATAATTCAGGGGTTTAGGAGGCATATGATGAGCAACACATCACCCGAAGTAAAACCCACTATTCGACCTTGGATATTGAGTGTGCATCAGACTTCGACTAGCATTGATAGATGATCGGGGGTCACGTCCACCGCCCACCTGCCACCCATGTGACCACCCGGAACTTCGCTCTATTGAGTTTTTGCCCCAAAGGAATTTCATGACCAGTATTGCTGCGCGCCGCACTCAGGGTGTCGGCATCATCCTTCTTGCGTTTGTCGCCTTTATCTCGCTCGGCCTGCCGGATGGCCTGCTCGGTGTGGCATGGCCGTCGATTCGTGCGGACTTCGAGCGTCCGCTGGACTCGCTCGGTCTGCTGATGGCGTCGTCCACCCTCGGCTATCTGACCTCCAGTTTCTTCAGCGGACGCCTGATGGCAAAGCTCGGCGTCGGGATGCTGCTGGCCGCAAGCTGCTTTGCGACCGGCTGCGCGCTGCTGGCTTATACGCTGGTGCCGTCGTGGTGGTTCATGGTGGCGTTCGGCGTGCTGGCGGGCCTGGGCGCAGGCGCAATTGATGCCGGCCTGAACACTTATATCGCCGCCAATTACGGCGAAGGGCTGATGCAGTGGCTGCATGCCAGCTTCGGCGTCGGTGTGACGCTTGGCCCGATCATCATGACCGCCGGGATCAACAGCTTCGAGTCCTGGCGGGTGGGCTATATGATCGTCGGCGCGGCGCAGGTGCTGCTGGCTGCGTGCTTCGCCCTGACTGCATCACGCTGGAAGCGGCTTCCTACCAGTGAAACCGAGCCGGAACAGCGCCTGACCGACTACAGGACGTCACTGCGCCACACCCTGCGTCAGCCGAGTGTCTGGCTGAGTCTGCTGCTGTTCTTCCTGTATGTGGGTGTGGAAGTGACGCTCGGGCAGTGGGTGTACAGTCTGCTGACTGAGTCACGCGGTATCTCACCAGAGACGGCTGGTTTGTGGGCGGGAAGCTACTGGGGGACGTTCACCATCGGGCGCATTGTCGCCGGATTGTATGCCCGTCGTGTCAGCAGCGATCTGCTGATCCGCATCAGCATTCTGACCGCCTTCATCGGCGCGGTGATGCTGGCGTGGAATCCGGCGGAGTGGGTCAGCCTGCTGGGGATTGCGATTGTCGGTTTCGCGGTCGCTCCGATTTTCCCGGCACTGGTTTCCGGGACCGAAGCACGGGTGGGCGCACAGCACGCGGCCAATACCATCGGCATGCAGATCAGCGCGGCGGGTCTGGCGATTGCGGTGATTCCGGGGCTGGCGGGTGTGCTGGCACGCATCTTCTCGCTGGAGATCCTGCCGTGGTACCTGATCGTGACGATCATCCTGCTGGCAGTCTGCTATGTGCTGGCGAATCG
>JAEZAF010000137.1 GCA_023430545.1 Chloroflexota bacterium | reverse complement strand
GCTACGGGGACGAAATTGGCATGGGCGATGACCTCTCACTGCCTGAGCGCAACAGCGTGCGTACACCGATGCAGTGGTCGAATGAGAAGAACGGCGGATTCTCGACTGCGCCGCGTCGGAAGCTGGCCCGCCCGGTGATCTATAAAGGCGAGTACGGTTACAAGAAGGTCAATGTCGAGGACCAGCAGCGCGATGAAGGCTCACTGCTGAACTGGTTTGAAAAGGCAATCCGTGTGCGGCGGAAGTGTCCGGAATTTGGCTATGGCACATGGAAGCTGCTTGAAACTGGTGATGACCGTGTGCTGGCGCATCGCTGTGACTGGGAAGAGAAGTCGGTGATCGCCGTGCATAATCTGAGCAGTGAATCGGTCAAGATCCGCCTGAAATCGGAAGAAGGGCGCAACGAAACATGGCTTGACCTGATCGGTGATCATCAGTATGAGATCGTCGATGGCGATCCGAAGCAGGTAGCGCTCGATGGCTACGGCTATCGCTGGTTCCGTGTCAAGCCCATGGAAGAAGTGGAGTAGACATCTACGGGAAGCAAAACCGCCGGACGTGTGTTCCGGCGGTCTGTTCTTCGGATCAGTTGTTGTTCTTTGCAGGGATGCCCCACAGCCGGACGGTTCCATCCGCGCTGCTGGTGAGGATCATCGTGCCGTCGGCGTTGAAATTTGCTGATGCAAGCCAATCGTTGGGGCTGCCAATATGTGCAACTTCCTCTCCGCTATTGAGATTCCAAAGCTGAAAATACTGGCTAGAGGGAAGCGCAACCAGTGGTGCGGTCGGGCTGAAACCGATGTTTGCAGAAAAATAGTACTGAGACTCGTGCAGTAAGGTTTGGGTTTGTGTGTCCCATAATTGCGTCATGTGAGAGCCGCCACCGCAGTCAGCAACAGTGCTTCCAAACGTCAACAAACGCTCTCCATTTGGGCTGAAAATGCTTGGACCAGCCGTATAGCCACCAAACATGTTATATATCGCTCCAAGTTCTTGCATCGTTCCTATATCGCGAAACGTAATGATTTCGAGAGTCTCAGCGGATACCTCATACTCTGAACTATAGAAAATATCATCGTTCAAAAAACCAATTTCACCGCCTGTAAACACTTGCAGATTTTCTACCCGACCCGGGTACCACCAGTAGATTATAGATGCTTTTCTTCCATAATCCGTTAAAGTCTGGGTAACAAATACTGTTTTACTATCAGGACTGAAAATTGTCGTAAGTTCAGAAGCGTTATTGTATAAAGTTGACGGATACCCCGGAGATGCTAGCCCCCAAAGCGATAGATTGACCAAGGCTGTTTCTTCGTCCCGTAATTGAGTCAGCAAGCTTTGATTGTTGGGGCTGAATTGGACAGCAATGATAGTATCTTCCGTGGGGATTTCCTGCTGGCGTGTAAGCGTGGTCAAATCCCAGATTTCAATCATGGCTTCATCTGTGACGACTGCCAGCAGTGATCCATCCTGACTCCAGCTAAATATTTTTGCCTCATGAATCGTCGGGACAGTGATGGCGAGGATTTCGCGACGCTGGACAAGATCCCAGAGATGTAGTGATCTTTCCGTTTCAAGCATGACTCGGCTGCCGTTAGACTCGCGGAAAGTGGCTGGTTGGCTGTAGATCACTTCGGCCTTAAGCCCGGTTAAAGCCCAAAGCTGAAGTTTATCGTCTTCGCTGACCACAAAACCGGCACCGTCCGGACTAAAAGTGACATCGCCAAGCGAGTTTTGAAGGGAAACAACATTTGGCTCCTGTGCATGCTCTTGCCATACCCATAACTCGCGATTCGCCGTTGCTGTAAGCTGCTGGCCATTAGGATGATATGCGACTTCCTGAAGCCAAAAATCCGGTTTGATAGTTCGAGTGATTTGCAGGGTAGCAGGATCAATGAATGAGAGATCATCTACTCCTAAAAGGGCGATCTCCGAACCAGTAGCGTTAGTGATGAGGTCTTTATAACGTGGCTGCCATAGGACTTCTCCTTCAGGCCATTCAAGATGCTCCTCCTGCTGAGTTTCAAAATTCCACACACGTATACCGCCCGTATGACCGGTGTAATAGTCCTGATGAAGGGTGTAAAGCAGAGGGTGAGATCGGTCAAATGCGATCTGGTCAGTAGACAAAACCTGTGCGGTTCCTAATCTCTCATCAAAGGGCCAGACCACTACCTGAGCTAGAGCATCACCGCAAAAATTCTCGCCTGCGGTGACTATTGCCAGTGCTTTTCCACCTGGCGAAAAAGCCAGCTCGGTAATTTCTCCGTCTGCAGGAACGTATAAATCCTGTAGCTGTTTCCGTGCAAGGATGTCCCAAAGTTCAATCCGTGTTATGAAGTAAGTCATACCTGCTGCTTCATTAGCTTCCCAGTAGCCAAAACTGATCACCATATGCTGATTATCCGGATGGATGGCGAAGTCCGTTGCACGAGGGATGAACAGTACGCCAGCACCCGACTCAAAGTCTGTGACATGAACGCCGTTTGAATCGCTATAAACCAGATATTCTCCGTTATCACTGAAGCCAACACGGGTGACTGCTGTTGACCGCCTGATCAGTCGTGGTGTCTGCTCGAAGTCGGCCGTGTCATACAGCCAGACGCCAATCGAACCGGCAACAGCCAGTGTTTTACCGTCCGGTGAGTAAGCCAGCGATCCGGTGAAGACGCCGTTCCCGAAGCGTGCGAGTTCTTCGACCTGCTCGGCGTTATCGAGGGTGATGGGTTCGAGAATAGGTTCCTGCGCCGCGACCAGCGAAACAGCGGCAAGTGTCACAAGCAGGATGAAAGAGGACAGTAAGGCAAAACGGCGCAGCATCAGGCAGCCTTTCAGGTGATCGCAAGTGGTCTTTTTCACCAGCATAACGATTTTCTCTGAAAGAAAACGTGATGTGCGCCGAGCGTAGAGTAATCGTCGGAAAACAGTGGGTGATGAGTGCGCGTGATGTCCTGTCTAATGCTGATCGACACCGCGACTGTCAATACCAACCTTATGTCGATAGACCAGCTCTCCGCCGAGCCAGCCCGTCCCAAGCAGCAGCAGACCGATCACCACTGACAGGATGATCCCCGGTGAGCGCAGCCCTTCAACATAGTCATTGACCCGCGCCATGAGGTTCGCAATCCCCAGAACCAGTACAATGACATTGCCGAGTCCGTGGAAGGTCGCGGCGCGGATACTGCGGACAGGGGGAATGGTCAGATAATCGATTGCACCGACGGCTCCGGCAACCGCGCCCGTGACCACACCAGCCATAATCAGATAGAGTGAACTGCGCGCCCAGAACTCATCGGTGGTTACAAGATAGAGGATGTCGGTCAGCAGTGCGAAGACAAAAGATGCGATCGGGAAGATGATGACCATCGGGTGGATGGGGTGGCGGGCGACAGCGGCCTTACTGGGGATGTCTTCAGATGTAGGTGTGGTGTAGGTGTCCTGCATAGTCGGGTCCCTTTTGCCATGATGCGGCGTCATTCGGTGGATATTCGATTGCTAAGTTGAGCTTAGCGCGTCTGCTAGCTGGTTTGAACGTCAGGCCGGTTTATTTTCATCCGGTGAGTCGGACAGTCTTTTAGTAGCCTTTAGGACTATCTATGGGTGGTCTTTCGGATAGCATCAAGGCATGACCGACAGGCAGAAAATACGGGAAACCGGGCTGATGCAGGACTCGATTTACGCCGTTAAAGTGATAGCTATGAGAGACGATCAGGTGCAGGAGAAGGTTGGCTATGCCGAAGCCATTGGATCAGCAGGTTGTTGTCATCACGGGTGCATCGTCCGGGATCGGGCGTGCCACCGCGCAGAAATTCGGGGAAGCAGGTGCGACGGTCGTGCTGGCCGCCCGCAATGAAGAAGCACTGCGTCAGGCCGCGAAAGAAGTCGAAGCCAGCGGCGGCAGAAGCCTCGTCGTGCTGACGGATGTCGGTGACTGGACACAGGTGCAGCAGCTGGCTGAGATCACGGTTGATACGTTTGGCCGCATCGATACGTGGGTGAATGACGCGGGTGTCAGTGTCTATGCCACCGCTGAAGAGACGACGGTCGAAGAAACACAGCAGATTATGCAGACCAATTTTATGGGTGTGGTACACGGCTGCACCGCCGTCCTGCCGATTATGAAGGCGCAGGGCTACGGGACGATTATCAATGTCGGCTCGGTGGAGTCACAGCGGGCGCTGCCCTTACAGGCGGCTTACGGCGCATCCAAGCATGCGGTCAAAGCCTATACCGAGACGCTGCGCATGGAGCAGATGTACGAGAAAACCGGTGTCGATGTTACGCTGATTCTGCCCTCCGGGATCAATACGCCGCTGTTCAATCACGCCCGTTCCAAGACGGGGCATAAACCGATGCCGGTGCCGCCTGCCTATCCGCCGGAGCTGGCAGCCCGTGCTATTGTGCAGGCTGCGCAGGCCCCACAGCGCGACATTTACGTCGGTGGGGCCGGTTTCTTCTTCTGGCTGATGCAGAAGCTCAGCCCAGCACTGGTGGATCGCTTCATGATTACAGGCGGGGCGATGTACCGCCTGCAAACCTCACCTGATCCGTATACCGGGCCGGACAATCTCGAACATCCGGTGCCGGGGACCGGTCGTGTCGAAGGGGATTTCGCCGCGATCACCAAGCCGAGTCTATACACGCCGCTGTTTGAACTCACGCCGCGCTTGGTGCGCAATGGGTTGAGCGTGGGTATACCGGCGGCCATCGTCGCCCTGATCGCCAGACGCCGCCGTGATCAAAAACGTCGCAGCAGACGCCTTTTCGGTAGAAGCTATCGCCGTTAGTGAGGTAGAGACAGGGCACCAGGCTGGCTGTCTGTCGCAAACTTCAAACTGCTGTCACTTATCTGTCAGGCGGATCAGGGCCTGACTGATCAGCGCGGCGACAACACCATAGGCGATGTGGGCTGCCCAACTGTGAAGGTGCAGCGATATCGGATACGAGGTCGGGCCTTCCGCGAAACCGGCCAGCGGCATCGCCAGTTCATCTCCGCCGAGCCATGAGCCGGTCCCGATCAGGACTCCGCCTGCGATGTCGGCATCATCCCCCGGATCACGTACGGCACTGTAGGCGGCGCTCATGCCGACACTGAACCCGAAAATCACAAGCTTTTCCAGCAGCGATTTTGTCTCCGCATCCGGCTGCTGACCGGTCAGTGTCTCATAGATCATACGGCCAGCGGCAGCCTGTGAGGATTCGCCGTCCTGATACTGTCTGCCGATCAGGGAAACTGAATCGAGATGGCGCAGGGACTCCGGCGTGGGTTCGGTTTTCGCTACACTGCGCGGGTCCTGCCCCAGGACCACCGCTGCCAGCCGCCAGTAGAGTTCCATCGCGATACCGCCAATAAATCCACCGACAGCACCAAAAATCATCCGTCTCAGGCTGATGGTCATCGCCTTTTCCCTTTCGAATCGTCTTTCCGGTTCGGTTATGGGTTTACTTTCGCCTGTGCGCATTAAAACAGGCCGACAGTCAGATGAGATACGGGCTAGAGCGCATCTGAAAATTCAGAAGACGCAGCAGTGGCGGTGGCGGCGGCGGCGCGAAAATCTACGCCACTGGAACTATTTTCCCCTCAAAACAGGCGAGTGATGGCAGAATTGCGGCGTAGATGCGCCACAAGATGCCGCAAGTTGCCGCAATGCGCTACAAGGGTTGCTGCTTGCTGCTGCTGCTGCTGCTGCACAAAAATTTTGTGCGGCAACAACGGGTTTTCCCCTTAAATTTAAGAATTTGCTGCACGATTTTGCTGCAAAATGCTTGTAGCAACTTAGGGTTGCTGCAACTCCGGCGCTTCTGGCAGCCATATCGAGATGTGATGTTAAGGTGCAGGAACCTCATAGTGTAGCACGAATGTTCGGATTGTGCGGTTCGAATTTTCAAACGAAGTGGACCAAAAAGCCCCCGTCCTAAATCCATCCCGGCGCAGCAAGCAGCGCTGCCCACTCGGCAAACCGGAGCTTGCTACGCAACCGAAGTTTACAGCGGACACGGCACTGCCGTGTCCCTACCCGCCGCATGTTTCGTAGGGACAATGACATGCAAGCATGTTCGGCGTTTTCGCGAGAGTTAATGGAAATACTTACCCTTAAAAGGGTTCAGGGATGAGGTTTAAAGCGTGAACGCGCCATCGCCAATACAATGACGATCACCGTCAGCATCTGCACCGGAAGACGGTGTTCCGGCTTGCCGACATCGACCGCTGACGAAACTGCCATCGTATACAGACAGATCAGGACGCTGAGCGCGATCAGGGCATCGGCGGTGGTGATGTGTTTTGTCAGCCAGCCGAGTTTTGCCAGCACATGCAGGCTCAGCCATAGCAGCGCGATCAGCCAGAAGACCACTATCCATACGAGTTCCAACCCGCTGGCGATCAGCCGCAGGACGGTCGGCCAATCGGCATCCACAGACGGAAACTGAAAATAGACAGCGCTCTGTGCGGTAGTCAGCAGATAATTCAGCGGGGCGGCACGAATGGCGGCGAGATTGTAAGCGGTCAGGAAGCGGTTGGCATCCAGATAGGACAGGCCGCGTGCTGACATCAGCCAGTTTGAGGCCCGTGCCCCCCAGTAAACGACATCCGGTTTCTGCGGCGTCTGGACGAACAGCTCATCACGGATCTGTGCAAAGACCGGTGCTTCTTCCGGGAAAGCCTCGGCCCCACGCTCGACATACAGCGCCGTGCGTGTGCTGAGCGCGACTCCGCCGACGCCGCTCATGCC
>JAEZAF010000042.1 GCA_023430545.1 Chloroflexota bacterium | reverse complement strand
ATGCTGACCATCGCGCCGCTGGGCATTCTGAGCGTCAGCAATGAGGTATCGACATCGCCAGCTTCACCAATGGCGGGATCGGCCAGCGCCGAGCCTACCGCATAGACCTCGACCGGCTGCTCACCCGCAATCCATGAGGCGAGATCGAAGTAATGGATGGTCTGGTCGCGGTACTGTCCGCCGGAGACTTTGACATACGAGATGGGCGGCGGCGTCGGGCCACGGGCCACCAGATGCAGCACCTCCAACTGGCCGATTTCACCGGCGCGTACCCGTTCCTGAAGCTCGGCATAGTCAGCATCAAAGCGTCGGCTGAAGCCAAGCACGATCGGCAGATTCTTTCCTTTCGCCTTACGGGCGACATCCTTCACGCGCTCGATGTTGAGGTCAATCGGCTTCTCGCAGATCACGGGCTTCCCGGCGTCGATGGCCGCGCTCAGAAGATCGGCATGGGTATTGGTCGAGGACGCGATCAGGATCGCATCGACATCTGACGCATTGAAGATCTCGGACGGGTCCTGCGCTACCCGCCCGCCGAGACGTGCCTGAAGCGCATTGGCCGCTTCGGTATTCACATCATAGACCACTGCCAGCTCCGCACGGGGATGGCTGGCGATATTTTCCGCATGGACCTTGCCAATAAATCCGGCCCCGAACACACCAAATCTGATCATCGGAAATCCTTACAGGCCCACATGAGGGCCTCGTTGAAATTGAGTCACATGTGCAGGCCGGAACAGTCTGGCCCGAATATTGAATGATAAAAACAGCGGACAACGCAGGCGTTGTCCCTACACCCTACCTATTGCGTCGGGACGGTTGCGGAAACGATGTCGGGCTTGCCCATATTAGCGCAACGCTTTCCGTATGGCCTCTCAGAAACCTGATTAGAGATCAATCGAGGCTAAATAGTGACGGTTGCGCTTTGCGCTTTCGAACGGCGTCCCCATACCAGGCAGGATATCCTGTTCGACAACGATCCAGCCGGTGTAGCCGATCTCTTCCAGCGCGGTACGGACCGCAGGGAAATCGACATCGCCTTTGCCGAGTTCGCAGAAGATGCCCTTGCCGACCGAGGTCGGGCCGTCCCAGCCCTGCTCACGGGACTGGCGTGCGACTTCGGGATTATGATCCTTGAAATGCACGTGCCAGATACGGTCCGCATGCTGGTGGATGCCGGTGACCGGATCGCCACCGGCAAAGGACCAGTGGCCGGTATCAAAGCACAGGCCAAGGATGGCAGGGTCGGTCATCTCCATCAGGCGCTGAGTCTCGGCGGGAGTCTCGATCCATGTACCGACGTGGTGATGGATCACAGTGCGCAGACCGGTTTCATCCATGACATGGCGTGCGACCGAGTCCGCGCCCTGCACGAATACGCGCCACTGTTCCTCACTCATACCCATCCCGGGGGTGATACGTCCCGCATACTGGGTGCGCATCAGGTCGGCGTAGGGGTCGTTGCCGAGGACGATCTTCGCGTCCTTGCCACCGACTTCGGCCAGCAGTTTTGCGGTGCGCACGGCGTCAGCGATGCTGCTGCGGTGTTCCTCTGCGTCATGCAGTCTGACGCTCACCCATGAGCCGAGAAGCTGAAGATTGCGGGCGGCGAGTTCTTCAGCAAGCTGGACTGGGTCGGTGGGCATAAAGCCCCAGTCTCCGAGTTCGGTGCCGACATAGCCGGACTGCTGCATTTCGTCCAGCACACGGCGGTACTGTCCACGCTCGCCTTCGATATTTTCAATCACACCCCATGAGCATGGGGCATTTGCAATTTTGAACATGTTTCGGGCTGTCTCCTTCATCCTGTTTGTTTGAAGTTATTGATTACCCGGACACGGCGGTGCCGTGTCCCTACAATCTACATCTGAGTTACACCTGTGCGGGACAAGTCCTGCCCCATTCTGGAGGTATTAAAACTGGCGGCTCCATTCCTGAGGCCAGCGCTCGACGACGACCTTGGTCTGGGTATAGAACTCGACGCCGTGCTTACTCTGGGCATGAAGATCACCGAAGAAGCTGTCATTCCAGCCGCTGAACGGGAAATAGGCCATCGGCGCGGCCACGCCGATATTGATGCCGATGTTACCAGCGTCGGCCTCATAGCGGAACTTGCGTGCTGCTGCCCCGCTGGAAGTGAAGATACAGGCCATATTGCCGAAGCTGCGATCATTGACCAGCGCAATCGCCTCTTCGATCGTCCCGGCGTGCATCAGGCTGAGTACCGGGCCAAAGATCTCGGTGGTGGCCGCTTCAGTACCGGGCTGGACGTTGTCGAGAATCGTCGGGAAGACCCAGTGACCGTCCTCATAGCCGCTGACCTGCTTCTGGCGGCCATCGACCAGCACATTCGCGCCGCCCTGCGCGGCCTTGGCGATGATGGATTCAATCCGCGTCTTGCTCTCGGCAGAAATAACCGGCCCCATCTCGACCCCGTCCTCAAGGCCGTAGCCCACCTTCCGGCTGGCGGCGCTGTCCGCGATCTGCTCGGTGAAGGTGCGGCGGGCATCCCCAACCGTCACGGCGACGGATGCGGCAAGGCAGCGCTGACCAGCACAGCCGAAGGCCGAGTCCGCCATGATGCGCGTTGCCATGTCCATGTCAGCGTCCGGCATGATGATGACCGGGTTCTTCGCCCCACCCTGGCACTGCGCCCGCTTGCCGTTGGCGGTGGCGCGGCTGTAGATGTACTTCGCGACCGGCGTGGAGCCGACGAAACTGATGGCCTTCACCAGCGGATGGTCGAGCAGCGCATCGACGGTATCCTTACCGCCGTTCACCAACTGGATCACGCCTTCCGGGAAGCCGCACTGATCGATCAGCTCGAACAGGCGCGCCGTCGTCATCGGGACTTTTTCACTCGGCTTCAGGATGAAGCAGTTACCGGTCGCGACCGCATATGGCAGGAACCACAGCGGGATCATGCCGGGGAAGTTGAACGGCGTAATCGCGGCGACGACTCCGAGCGGCTGACGGATCATGTGCTCGTCAATGCCGCTGGCGATGTCCTCATTATTAAAGCCCTGCATGAGCATCGGCATCCCGGCGGCAACTTCGACATTTTCAATGCCGCGCTGAAGTTCGGCGAAGCTCTCCTTATAGGTCTTGCCGCACTCGTTGGTGATAATCCGGGCCAGCTCTTCCTGATGGGCTTCCAGAAGCTGTTTGAATCTGAACAGCGGCTGAATGCGCGTGCCGACCGGGACGCGCCGCCACTCGTAAAAGGCCTTCTGCGCAGCATCGACCGCCTGGGCAACGGCCTCGCGCTCCGTCAGAATCACCTCGCCAATTGTCGCGGCGCTGGCCGGGTTTTCGACCGGCAGTGTGGCTGTCGCGCCTGCGTCGGTCCAGCTTCCGTTGACATAATCCAGTATTTTCTGCACCATTCTGTTTTTCCTTCCCTCATATTTCTTTGTCGAAGGGACACCACGTCAGGTGTCACTGTGTGTTACTGAGATAAGCTGCCCCCCATCCCTGCGTAGCAAGCTCCGCTTTCCCTTCCCCCAGTCATTCCGTTACACTCCATTCCGAGGGAAGGGGAACTTTCCGCATTTGGCAGTTACGGGTGCGGACACGGCAGTGGTCGTGTCCCTACAGGTAGTAACGCTCGTTCTGCTTCTTCTGCTCGTATTCGGCGCGAGCCTGCTGCACATCGGGATTATCCGAGACCTCGGCGACGGCCACATCCCACCATGACTCATAGCCACCGACGCGCTGACGCCGGTCCACCTCTGTGACAATGCACACCGGACGATCCTGAATGGATTTCGCTTCTTCCAGCGCGGCGCTGAAGGCCTCACGGGTATCGACACGGATGACAACCGCGCCGAGGCTCTCGCAGTTCTGCGCGAAGTCGATCGGCAGCGGATCGCCGGTCAGGTGACCGTTTTCGTCACGATAGCGGTATTTTGTGCCGAAGCCGTCACTGCCGACACTCTTGGAAAGGCCGCCGATGCTGGCGTATCCGTGATTATCCAGCACGATAATATTGACCTTAATGCCTTCCTGCACCATCGTGACGATCTCGGTATTCATCATCAGGAAGGAGGCATCACCCACCATCACGTAAACCTCGCGTTCCGGGTCCGCCATTTTGACGCCGAGGCCGCCTGCGATCTCGTATCCCATGCACGAGAAGCCATATTCCAGATGGTAGCCGCGTGGGTCACGGGTGCGCCACAGCTTGTGCAGATCCCCTGGCAGGCTGCCCGCCGCGCACAATACGACATCCTGCGGGCGCGTCTGCGAGTTGACCATACCGATCACTTCACCCTGACTTAGCATCGGCTCATGCTCAAGGTTGTAGATGCGGTGCACTTCGGCGTCCCATTGTGTATTGTATTCACGGCTGCGCTGCTGGTATTCGTCGGATGTACGCCAGCCGCTGAGTTGTTCGCGCAGCTCATCCAGTGTCACGCAGGCATCCCCCACCAGCGGCAGCGCGTTGTGCTTGTAGGCATCGAACTCCATCACATTGATGTTGATGAAGCGCACGTTTTCGTGCTGGAAAGCGGTCTTCGACGCGGCGGTGAAATCACTGTAGCGTGTGCCGATGCCGATAATCAGGTCGGCTTCACGGGCGATGACATTCGCGCCTTCGGTGCCGGTGGAGCCGATCGCGCCGAGGTTCAGCGGATTGTTGTACGGCAGGCTGCCTTTCCCGGCCTGTGTCTCACCGATCGGGATGCCGGTCTGCGCGACGAACGCCTGAAGCGCGTCCCATGCTTCGCTGTAATGGACACCGCCACCTGCGACGATCATGGGCTGGCGGCTCTCGCGAATCCACTGCGCGGCCTGACGCACCGCATCGGCATCCGCACGGTTGCGCGGGATGGTCCAGACACGCTTTTCAAACATCGCCGCCGGATAATCGAAGGCCTCCGTCTGGGTATCCTGCGGCAGTGCCAGTGTGACCGCGCCGGTCTCCGCCGGGGATGTCAGCACGCGCATGGCTTCGGGCAGCGAGGCGATCAACTGCTCCGGACGGCTGATGCGATCCCAGTAGCGCGATACGGGGCGGAAACAGTCATTGACGCTGATGTCCTGCGTGTGTTCACTTTCTAACTGCTGAAGGACCGGGGCCTGTACCCGTTCAGCGAAGATGTCACCGGGAAGCAGCAGCACCGGAATACGGTTGACGGTCGCCAGCGCCGCACCGGTGATCATATTGGTCGCGCCGGGGCCGATGGACGAGGTGCAGGCGAAAGTCTGCATGCGGTTTTTGTGTTTGGCATAGGCGACAGCGGCATGGACCTGTGCCTGTTCGTTGCGGGACTGATAGTAGCGCAGTTCACCGGCATACTGCTGAAGCGCCTGCCCGATCCCGGCCACATTGCCATGCCCGAAGATCCCCCACACACCGGCGAAAAACGGGTTTTCGCGGCCATCACGAGAGACATACTGTCGGGAAAGATACAGCACGAGGGCCTGTGCCATTGTGAGACGCTGCGTTTGGTTTGACTGTTGATAGGCCATCAAATAACCTCTA
>JAEZAF010000032.1 GCA_023430545.1 Chloroflexota bacterium | reverse complement strand
GTAGAAGCACATCAATTAAAGGCTGAATATCCTGTCGAATTTGAGGATATTTCTTGCGTAACTTTTTAACAGCCTTTTGAAATTCAGAGGTGAAGCTTACCTGAACAGGCTGTTTATCGCTCATGCTTATTCATCGTCTGTGTCGTCATCCCAAAGTGCCTCGATGGTAAGCACATTGCCCGTCATCGCGTCGTGCCATGCTTCCCGGAATGAAGTCTCGATTTCCTGAGCACTTTCCCCGGCATCGTGCCAATCTTCACGTAGCGCTTCAACCAGCGCATCCGCAGCCACCAGCGCCCGCAGATAATCCATCGGTGAGGGATAACCGCGTTCCTTCGCACGCTGTGAAATATGGACGGCTTCGGTTTCGTCGAATTTCAGAATAAAGTCTGACATGGTGGATTTCATCCTGCCCGTTGATGAGCCTATTATACCGTAATGCACTTCTGAGTACGCAGACGCCGAAGGATGTGAAGGCCATCAATCATGTGCTTCTCCAAATCCACGTTTGACAGAGAGTCGGTGGTCAGGTATCATCCTTCACCACATAAAGTGCAGATTGCACTCATCATGAGCGAGGGAGAGACCGGCTCGGTGAACTCGCGGCAACCCCTGGAGCCCCAGGAAGGTGCCAAATCCGGCAGAATGGCAGGTCCTATTGACCGGCCACACTCTGGCAGATGAGAACGGACATCCCCGCTGTCACCAGGCGTCCTCTCTTGTCTATCCAGAGAGGCGTTTTTGTTTATCCAGGAAAGGTACAAATCAAACTCATGAGCGCACTCCAGCGGCAATCGCCCTCGACGGCGACCTCCAATATCACCTTCATGGCTTCACCGCAGTACTTCTATACGTCGGAGTCGGTTTCTGAAGGCCATCCCGACAAGATGTGCGACCAGATTTCCGATGCAGTGCTGGATGCGATTCTGGCAAGAGACCCGAATGCCCGTGTCGCCTGTGAAGTCGCGACAACCACCGGCCTGGTGGTCGTGTTCGGTGAAATCACCACCAGCACCTATGTCGATATCGAGAAAATCGTGCGTGAAACCGTGACGAACATCGGTTACACACGCGGTAAGTACGGCTTCGATGCTGAAACCTGCGGCGTGCTGGTCTCGATCAAGGAACAGTCTGCTGACATCGCACAGGGTGTGGACACCGCGCTGGAAGCCCGTGAAGGTGCCGCGCAGGAAAGCAGCCTGAACGATGAGCAGATCGAAGCGATCGGCGCTGGCGATCAGGGGATGATGATCGGCTTTGCCTGCGACGAAACCCCGGAACTGATGCCGCTGACGATCTCGCTGGCGCACAAGCTGGTACGCCGTCTGGCGGAGGCGCGTAAGTCCGGTGAGATCCTCTGGCTGCGTCCTGATGCCAAGAGTCAGGTGACGGTCGAGTACGCCTTCGGCCAGCCCAAGCGCGTCGATACGATCGTGATCTCCACCCAGCATGCACCGGAAATCTCGCAGGAACAGATCCGGCATGTGGTGATCAATGACATCATCAACGATGTCGTACCGTCGGAGCTGATCGACGAGAACACCCGCATTTTCGTCAACCCGACTGGCCGTTTTGTCACGGGTGGCCCGCTGGGAGATGCTGGCCTGACCGGTCGCAAGATCATCGTTGATACCTACGGCGGTGTTGCCCGTCACGGAGGCGGTGCGTTCTCCGGCAAGGATGCGACGAAGGTTGACCGCAGCGCAGCGTACATGGCGCGTTATATCGCCAAGAACGTGGTCGCAGCGGGGCTGGCTCATCGGTTCGAGCTTCAGGTTTCGTATGCGATTGGTGTCGCACAGCCGACCTCACTGGCGGTCGAGACATTTGGCACCGGTGTGATCGCGGATGAAAAGATCGTGGAGCTGATTCGCAAGCACTTCGATATGCGCCCTGCGGCGATTATCCGTGACCTCGATCTGCGCCGCCCGATCTACCATCAGGTGGCGGCTTACGGTCACTTTGGCCGCGAGGACATCGATGTCCCGTGGGAACGCACCGACAAGGCCGACGCACTGCGGGCGGACGCCGGTCTGTAAGACAGGTTTTGCTGCTGCACAGCAATCTGATTTGAAATTTTTACGCGGTGGCGGACGCGCAGAAGCGCATACGCGTTAAGCTAGGCTCGAAAGTCCGGCTTCTCTAATTGGTGCGATAGACCCCCACCTAAATCCTCCCCCGTTGACGGGGGAGGACTTTTCACACCGCCGCGACCCCGCTTTTCTCCCTTTCCCTCTAAGCGTCCGACGGATGTTCTTCTTGTCGGATGTGGAATGGGGGAGAGGGTGGCGCAGTTCTATCGCGCCGGGATAGGGGGCCATTCCACGAACCTGACGCTATCCCACGCCGAGCGCCCACTGTGGGTTGACGGTCTTTTGTAGTGCCTTGAGATACACATCTGCACGTGCGTAGAACATCAGCAGGGCTTCGCGGTAGATGTGGAACTGGACGAACAGCGAAGAAGTGAAGCCATATCCCCGATCAATTTGCTTCGTGTGCAGGTCTTCTTCCGAGAAGCCGCGCATGACGGCCTCGAATTCCTCATCCAGTGCCTGATACCACGTTTTGAGGCGCTCCACACTCGCTGCCATTTCCGAATCAGGATGGCGATAGGTCCGGTCGTGGTTCAGTGTGCGGAAGGACTGGATATAGATGTGCTCGATTTCACCCATCTGGCGGCAGAGTTCGCCGAGGGTTGGATTATCCCCCGGCAGCTTGTAGGCCAGATCGCTGTCTGTCAGAACCTCCATCAGATCGTAACGCAGGTTCTGGGTATCGCGTAACGGAAATTCTTCTTCAATCAGGCTGTTCATGGTGTCTTTGGATGCTCCAGTGTGTACAGGGTAGAGTGTGTTTGGAACCGATTACCTGCATGAACTAAAGGGCATTACAGATCACAGGCGTTTTCTCTTGTCTGCGGATTGTGGCGGCGGCGTGGCGGTGGCGCGAAAATTTACGCCACTGGAACCAGTTTTCCCTCAAAATGGGCGGTGATGGCAGTCATTGCGGCGCAAATGCGCCACAAGGCGCAGCAAATGTGCCACAAGGCGCAGCAAATGCGCCACAAGATGGCGGAGTGCGCCGCAACCTCACCTCTGCCCCTCTCGGCGCAACAAATTGCGCGTCGGAGGGGGGGTGTTGCGAGTTTATAAGTGTAGCACGAATGTTCGGATTTTGCGGTTCGAATTTTCAAACGAAGTGGGACGCGGCGTCGCGCATACGCGTTAAGCTAAGCTCGAAAGTCCGGCTTCTCTAATTGGTGCGATAGACCCCCACCTAAATCCTTCACAAAGGTAGGTATTTAATTTCGGTTCAGATATTTACAGCGGACACGGCAGTGCCGTGTCCCTACCTACCGCGTATTCTGTAGGGACAACGCCTGAACATGCTTACATGTCGTTGTCCGG
>JAEZAF010000002.1 GCA_023430545.1 Chloroflexota bacterium | reverse complement strand
CGGGATGGTGGCGTAGTGGCGACACAGGATCATGTTAAAGTGCGTGACAGGTGCTGCCAGACTGAATATCATAGCACACATGTTCGGTTTATGCGGTTCGAATTTTCAAACGAAGTGGACCGAATTTTTCGAGGTGACGGCAATCGGTAGCGGCAATCAGCGGACACGGTTGGCGCTTCGCTCTGCATGCCGTGTCCCTACACATATCCACCAGATGCGACCTCTGGGGGACAGAGGGTGTTCGTGGCGATCTACGTCCTGCTGATTATCCTGTCAGGGCAATTCGCAGCTTCAGGCGATTCGAAAAGGACGACCGTCGTGTCGTCCTTTTTTGTTTTAGCCTTTGGATCGCTTAGCCCATAGTTCCTCGAATTCCTGCGCTGTGATCTCTTCTATATCAGAAGTTAAATCCCATAATGCGGACACGGCATGCCGTGTCCCTACGAACAACAAACGTTATGCCGGCAAAGTTCAGCAAATACGTCTTTCTGTAAGGCTAACATGGCAGCGCAATTGACGCTCTCGGTGGGCTTCGTTACAATGACCTCATGCAAAAGACGGAAAAATCATCATGAAATATCATATCTGGACCTATGGCTGCCAAATGAATATCGCTGATACGCAGCGGTTGGCCTCCGAACTGGAGCGCATGGGGCATGAGGCAGTAGAAGAATCAAATGCAAATGAAGCGGATATTCTGGTCGTCAATACCTGCGTGGTACGCCAGAGCGCGGAAGATAAAGCAATGGGCCGCCTCCTGCTGCTGAAGCAGGTCAAGGAACAGATGCCGGACAAGGTCATCGGCGTGATGGGATGCATGGTGGGGGTGCGTGATCCGCTGGCGATGCGCAAGAAACTGCCGTTCGTCGATGTGTTCCTGCCGCCCTCTGAGCCTGCGCCGATGGTCAGCTTCCTGAAGGATCGTGGGTGGGAATCGGAAATCGTCGAGCAGGAATATGAAGCACGGCTTCAGCGTGATGCCATTCAGGACGGCGACCTGATCCTGCCGGTGCTTGAAGCGAATAATCTGGTGACGGCGCATGTGCCGGTGGTCTACGGATGCTCGCACGCCTGCTCCTTCTGCATTATCCCCTTCCGACGTGGAGTTGAGCGCAGCCGCAGTGTGGGCGAGATCGTCGCGCATGTCCGCAGTCTGGCGCTGCAAGGCGTGAAAGAGATCACGCTGCTCGGTCAGATCGTGGACCGCTACGGCAAGGATGTCGAGGAGGGACCGGATCTGGCGGACCTGCTGCGGATCGTGCATCAGGTCGCTGAAGAGCACGATATTTACCGCATCCGCTTCCTGACCAGCCATCCGAACTGGATGACCGACAAGCTGCTGCACACTGTTGCGGAACTGCCGCGTGTGATGCCACACATTGAAGTACCGGTGCAGGCTGGTAACGACGACGTTCTGGTCAATATGAAGCGCGGCTATACCAATGCCCAGTACCGGGCGCTGGTCGAGAAAATCCGCAGCATCATCCCGGATGTGGCGATTCATACCGACATCATCGTCGGCTTCTGCGGCGAGACCGAAGAACAGTTCATGGATACATATGAGATCCTGCGCGACCTGAAGCTGGATAAGGCGCATCTGGCACGCTACAGCCCGCGTCCGAACACCGTCAGCGAACGGCGGATGGTCGATGACGTGCCGGAAGAAGAGAAGGAACGCCGTCACCGGATGCTGGATGATCTTCAGGCGGAAATCGTCGCCGAGATCAACAGCCGATACCTCGGCCAGACCGTTGAGGTGCTGGTGGAAGATCAACACAAGGGCAAGTGGCGCGGACGCACACCGCAGAACAAACTGGTCTTCTTTGAAGATGCCGGTGAGTGGAAAGGCAAGCTGGTCAATCTGGAGATCACATGGACCGGCCCGTGGAGTATGCAGGGACGCCTGGCAACGGCGCAGACCGTGTATGATCCGCTGATTGTGCTGGCGAATTAAGTCTTCACTCAACATCCGGGACACGGAGATGCGACTGCATGACCGTGTCCCTTTATTTTTCGCCTGTCGCAGAGGATCGATCCACCCGGTTCTGTGTGAACAGCAGTAAGTTAACCACCTGTAGCGTTTGTCTCGTAAATTTCTCAAATGCCTTAATTGGGCAAGGGCATACTTTTTTGATATACTGCTAAAAGTTAGTATCTGCGCTCATTGGGCGATTTCGCATCGGGCCGTTTCCCCTGGAAAAGCACCTGTTGGAAATACCTGTATACATCCGCCTGAAACATGAGCATGATTAAGAAACATTGATTTAGGCGCATAAACCGCGTTTGAGCCGGTATTCACGGTTGGTATCACTCGCCAATTGGAGGACTCTGCATGACGGCCCCACGAGAAAAAAGTGGCTACTATTACCCGAACAAATTCGCCCGCATCACTATTGAGGCGATGGAAGAAATCATGGGGACGAATGGTCTGAACGCCATTCTGAACCTGGCCGGCCTGAGCGATATCGTCGGCAATTTACCCCCTGATAACCTTGAAAAAGGCTTTGACTTTGCAGATTTTACGGCGCTGAATATCGCGCTGGAAGAAATGTACGGTCCACGCGGTGGACGCGGGCTGGCACTTCGCGCCGGACGTGCAACCTTCGCGGATGCGCTGCGCGGCTTCGGTGCGCTGGCGGGTGTGGGTGACCTTGCCTTCAAGGTGCTGCCACTGAATGCCAAGCTCAAGATCGGGCTGCCTGCGATGGCGAACATCTTCAACCAGTTCTCGGATCAGATCTCGAACGTGTATGAAGAAGGCACCGACCGTATCATCTACACGCTGGAGCGCTGCCCGATGTGCTGGAAGCGTGAAGCAGATCGCCCGGTGTGCTTCGTCGGTCAGGGTCTGCTTCAGGAAGGCCTGCGCTGGGTCTCCAGCGGCCATGAGTTCAAGGTGGATATGGCGACCTGTATCGCAAAGGGCGATGACATCGGTCGTTATATCATCTACAAAGAACCGATCAGCTAATTCGAATATCAGACCATTCAGCAACGATATCAGACAGGGTTATGTGAAAACGTCCTGACTGATCAGTCTGAAGTCAGCCAACCCCGCAGAAGTCCCTGCGGGGTTTTCCTGATTTCACAGATCGGCTGGTCGGTCGAAGGCGGTCAGCAGGCGGTCACCAGGAAGGTACAGTCACCAATTTCCCTGTTTAACTGTACGCCTGACGGGACAAACGTTACAATGGTGCCATAGTTGTTCCAACAGCCGTCGAAATCGCACTAAGATCTGAGATCGTTAAAGCGTCGAAACCCCTGCATTTGTGAAATCAGTTACCGGAAAACGCCATGAGCCTACAAATCTTTAATGTACTGGGTCGCGAAAAGCAGACATTCGTCCCGCTGACGGAAGGCCGCGTCAGCATGTATGTCTGCGGGCCAACCGTACAGGACTATGCCCACATCGGGCACGGCAAGACCTATGTTTCATTCGATGTGATCACACGGTGGCTGCGCTACAGTGGATATGATGTGCTTTACGTCCAGAACCTGACGGACGTGGGGCATCTGCTGGAGACCGGCGAGGATCGCATCCTGAAGAAAGCGCATCAGCTTCAGGCCAAGCCGATGCAGATTGTGGAATACTATACGCGCAGCTACTTCGATGATATGGACGCGCTCGGCATCCAGCGGCCAGACATCTCACCACGCGCCAGCGGGCACATCCCGGAGCAGATCAAGATGATCGAGACGCTGCTATCGAAGGGTCACGCCTACGAAGCCAATGGCAGTGTCTACTTCGATGTCACGACGGATCAGGATTACGGGAAGCTCTCGAACCGGCGGCTGGAGAAAGCCGAAAGCGGCAAACGGATCGAAGTACGCGGCGAAAAGCGTCATCCTGAGGACTTCGCACTGTGGAAGCGTGCCGAACCGGAACATATCATGCGGTGGGACAGCCCGTGGGGTGAAGGCTTCCCCGGCTGGCATATCGAATGCTCGGCAATGGCGAAGAAGTATCTGGGCGACACGTTCGACATTCACGGCGGCGGGATTGAGAATATCTTCCCGCACAACGAGTCGGAGATCGCACAGTCGGAATGCGCCAATGATGCCAGGTTCGCCAATTACTGGATTCTGGTCGGCAGCCTGAACATCGTCGGCGAAGACGGTATCCCGGTGAAGATGAGCAAGAGCCTCGGCAACTCGGTGACGGTGAAGCAGGCACTGGACATGCAGCGTCCGGAAGTGATTCGCTCTTTCCTGCTCAGCGCCCATTACAGCAGCCCGGTGACTTACGGCGAAGAGTCGCTTGGCGCGGCAGCCGCAGGATGGGAACGGCTGAATAATGCCGTCCGGCTCACACGGCAGATGATGGGCAGCGCACCGGAAGGTGACGATGGCAGCGGCTTCTCCGAACGACTGGAAGCTGCACGGAATGAATTCAAGCTGGTAATGGATGATGACTTCAACGCGCCGAAGGCGATTGCCGTACTTCAGGAGCTGACACGCGATGTCAACACCCTGCTGAACAGCGATATGACCGTCGGGATGAACACCCTGAGCGCCATCAATGACCTGTATACCCAACTCGGTGGACAGGTGCTGGGGATCATCCCCTCGGCGGACAGCACAGCATCCAGTGATGGCAAGCGCGAAGCGGCCCTGATCGAACTGCTGATCGATATGCGTGCGCGTGCCCGCAAGGATAAGAACTACGCGGAGTCAGACCGGATTCGGGATGAACTGGCGCGTGCGGGTGTGGTGCTGGAAGATCGCGCCGACGGTACCGTCTGGCGGGTGACGAACTAACCCGCCAACGGGCGACAGTCAACCAATAAACAGAGAGTGAAACAGGACCATGCCGGAATTTTTATACGGACACTGGGCAGTCACGGAAGCGATGCGAGCCAACCGGCGGCGCTTCGAACAACTGCTGCTGGGTGAACGGGTTGAGGAAAAAGGGGCTATCGCCGAGATCATGGCGCTGGCGCAGGAACGCGGCGTCCCGATCAAGCGTGTCCCCAAACGCATTCTGGACGATCTGGCGGCGGGGGCCAATCATCAGAGCACGCTGCTGCGCGTCGGCGGGTATCCCTATGCCGAGATCGACGAGGTGCTGAATGTGGCGCAGACTCGTGGTGAAAAGCCGTTTCTGCTGATGCTGGACCTGCTGAAAGATCCACAGAACGTCGGCTCGCTGATGCGTGTGGCAGACGCAGTCGGGATTCACGGTGTGATCCTTCAGGAACGGCGCGGTGTCTCGGTGACAGCGTCGGTGGTCAATGCATCGTCGGGCGCGGTCGAACATCTGAATGTGGTTCAGGTGACGAACATTGCACAGACGATGAAGGAACTGAAGCGTAATGACATCTGGATGATCGGGCTGGATCTGGGGCCGGATGTGCCGAGTATCGATAAGACGGGACTCGACATCCCGCTGGCGCTGGTGCTGGGAAGTGAGGGCGAAGGGATGCGGCGTCTGGTGCGGGATACCTGTGATATGCTGGTTTCCCTGCCGATGCGTGGTCGGGTCGCCAGCCTGAATGTGGCAACGGTCGGGTCGGTGGCGCTGTATACGGCGTGGCAGGCCCGAAAGTGGGAAGGCTGGTCGCCACAGTCGGCGCGTTGATGCGACTCGCTGTGGTTTCCGGCAGGGTGACGGCAACAGTCGCTGTTGGGCAGAACGTGATGCGCAGACCTGCTGCAACAGGATCACCAAAAACTTATCTGCAAGCCAACGGCGGTAAGTTATAATATCGATTTAGTGCGGCTTTTCGGAAAGAAAGTTGTATTCAATATGATCGCTGACATTATCAACGAAACACGGACCAAGATGCGTTCCACCATCAGTGTGCTGGAACAGGATTTACAGGGTATTCGCGGTGGCCGCGCCAGCACGGGTCTGGTGGACCGGCTGGAAGTCGAGTATTACGGACAGCCAACGGAACTGCGTCAGCTGGCAAATATCTCGACGCCGGAACCGATGCAGATCCTGATCCGCCCGTTTGACGGCGGCGCTGTAAAAGCCATCGAGAAGGCGATTCAGGAAGCCAATCTCGGCATGAATCCCAATATCGACGGCTCCCAGATCCGCTTGAACATGCCGCCGCTGACACGCGAGCGCCGCATGGATCTGATCAAGGTGGTGCACCGCCGCATTGAAGACGCCCGGATTGCAATCCGCAACATCCGGCGCGGTGGCAATGACGACCTGCGCGAATTCGAGAAGGAAAAAATGATCTCGGAAGATGAGCGCGAACGCGGCGAGAACGAAATCCAGAAGCTGACGGACGAGTTCGTCGCCAAGATCGAGGAAATGGGCAAGGCCAAAGAAAAGGAAATCACCGAGGTCTAGCCTATGCTGGCGGACGATGGTCGATCGCTGATCGCAATACTGGCCCATGATTCGCAGATGGCAGCGTGTCACCTGAGCGAATGACCGGTTTACATCAGACAAGTGAAGGAAGACGATACATGGCTTCTTTAGTACAACATAAGCAGGATCAAGCGCCCTCATCGACTTCCTCGCTGCCGGGAAAACTGCCCAAACATGTGGCGATTATCATGGATGGCAATGGGCGATGGGCGACCTCTCGCGGACTGCCCCGCACGGAAGGACACCGTCACGGTACGGAGAATCTGCGCCGTATTATCCGGGCCTCGGTCGAGTTTGGCGTGGAGATTCTGACGATCTACGCTTTCTCGACCGAGAACTGGGGACGGCCCCGGCGCGAAGTCCAGCTTCTGATGCGCATCCTTGAGTCAGTGATTGACCGCGAGCTGAACGAACTCGACAGCGAAGGCGTCCAGATCCGGCATATTGGCCGACTTGAGGAAGTCTCGCCGCATCTTCAGCGTAAAATCCGGCAGGCGTGCGAAAAAACACGACACAATACCCGCCTGATCCTGAACGTGGCGTTCAACTACGGCGGACGTGATGAGATCGTGCACGCCATCAAAGGGATTATCGAGGCGGGTATCCGGCCTGAGGATGTAACCGAGGAAGTGGTGTCCAGTTATCTGTATACCAGCGGACTGCCGGACCCGGAACTGATTATCCGCACCAGCGGTGAACTGCGCATCAGCAACTTCCTGATCTGGCAGGGATCTTATGCCGAATATTATCTGACGTCGGTGTACTGGCCGGATTTCGATAAAGAGGAATACCGCGCCGCCCTGCTGGACTTCAGCAAGCGCCGCCGCCGCTTTGGGCTGACTGATGCGCAGCTAGAGGCACTGAAGGCGCAGGAGATGGCCGACGACGATGACGCTGATGATGACTTCGACGACGATGACGATCACTTTTAGGGCCTGAAAACACCTGAGCGACCCATTACCCTCACCGCAGCTTACCCGTGGGCAGACGGCATACCGCAGTCCCACAGGTTCCCGACATCCTGATATCCCCCGCCTGCCTGATCCTACCCGAACGGATGGGCGGCTGACATGGCACAATTCCACCGGCACGGGTTAGAATAAACTATCGGCAACACGTAGAAGGAACTACCCGAATCATGTATACCACGATCGAGCAAGTCGAGCGGGCACTGGCCGAACAGCAGTACATCGCAAGCGAAGAGATCGCAACCGTGATGTTCCTTGCCAATCAGCTAGGCAAACCGCTTTTGGCTGAAGGCCCGGCGGGAGTCGGGAAAACGGAACTGGCGAAGGCATGGGCAAAGGCCACGGGCCGCCCACTGATCCGCCTGCAGTGCTACGAAGGACTGGACGAGAGCAAGGCACTGTATGAATGGGAATACGCCAAACAGATGCTGTATACCCAACTCCTGCGCGATAAGCTGAGCGAGATTCTGGCGCAGACCAGCAGCCTGTCGGATGCCGCGGATACCCTGGGCCGTGAAGAGAATGTCTTCTTTTCGGAACGCTTCTTACTGGCACGCCCGCTGCTTCAGGCGCTGATGTCTGACCAGCCGGTGGTGCTGCTGATCGACGAAATCGACCGCGCTGATGCTGAATTCGAGGCCTTCCTGCTGGAAATCCTCAGCGACTTTCAGGTCTCGGTGCCGGAACTGGGGACGATTAAGGCCAAACATCAGCCAGATGTGCTGCTGACCAGCAATAACACCCGTGAGCTTTCCGAAGCGCTCAAACGCCGCTGCCTGTATCTGTTCGTCGATTATCCGACGATGGATGCCGAACTCAACATCGTGCGGATGCGCGTGCCACAGTTGAATCAGAAGCTGGCACAGCAGGCGGTGGAAGTCGTGCAGAATCTGCGTCAGCTCGACCTGAAGAAAAGCCCCAGTGTCAGCGAAACGATTGACTGGGCGAAGGCGCTGGTGATGCTCAATGCCGATGCGCTGGATCGCGATACGCTGCAAAATACGCTGACCGTGCTGCTGAAGCATGAAAGCGATGTGCAGAAGGCCAGACGTGCGATGATCAGCGGTGAACGGCCCTCGAATGACCGTCCACGCCGCAACATGACCGGCGGCGGTCGGTGGAATAATTAGGAAGTCGTTGGAAATAGAAACATGGGCCGGATTCTTCCGGCCCCGTATGCACCAAGATAAGCCAATTTACACGTTGAAGCAGGTGTAAATTGAGCCACCGCTGCCCCCATCCTAAATCCTTCCCCCACTCGCTCGCAAGCTCACTCCGAGGGAAGGACTTGTGTGCGGATTGGGTTGATTCCCTTCCCTCGAAGCGAACGACGGATGCTCTTCCCGTCGGTAGCGAGTGGGGGAAGGGCTAGGGATGGGGGGCTTTATTCCATGAGAATTCCAAGCGGGTTGCTGCCTATGACTCTTTGACAGAACCAGGGACGAGGCGGCGCATCAGCGGGCGGTTGAAGACGATCAGCAGCACGCCGCTGAGGATGACGACCATCGCCACGATGCTGGATGGGCTGATGATCTCTGACGCAAAGACCGCCCCCAGAAAAACCGCCACAATCGGATTGACATAGGCATAGCTGGTCGCCAGCGCAGGGCGGACGTGATCCAGCAGATACATATAGGCGTTGAAGGCGATCCAGCCGCCGAAGCTGATGAGATAGAGCAGCGCCAGAATCGACTGCACTGAAGGCGGCTCGGTGAGACGTTCACCGGTGAGCAGACTGACAAGGCCGAGGAAAATGCCACCGCCGATCATCTCGACGGCTGCTGCCATCAGGCCGCCGGGCAGATCAAGGTGGCGGCTCCACATGGATGCAAACGCCCAGCACATTGGGCCGATCAGCAGGGCAAGCGCTCCGAGTGTATTGGCGCGCAGGCCGTCTTCACTGTTGAGCAGCCAGAGACCGAATAAACCAATCAGCAGGCCAGCCCACTCGACACGGTTAGGATAGTGCTTCCAGATCATGGCGAACAACGCCGCCCAGATTGGAGTCGCACCGACGGCCAGCGCCGCCAGCCCGGAATCCACATGCAGCGACTCGGCGAATCCCACTGCACCGGTCCCCCCACCGAGCATCACCGCACCGATTACAAGCGCGTTGCGAATCTGTCGGCGTGTTGGACGGGTGCGCGTTCTGGAATAGACCCAGACGATCATCACCGAACCGGCGATCAGAAAGCGAACACTGGTCATCATAAACGGCGGGATGGTCTCGACCGCAAAGCGCATCCCGAGGTAGGTTGATCCCCAGATGATGTACAGGGCCAGCAGCGCCAGCAGAATCGGCGTGCGATTAGGGTTCGATGTCTTCTGCTGCGGCACATCAGGATTGGTGGAAGCAGGAATCGCAGAAGGAACTGAAGTAGATTTAACAGCCAAGAGACGGCTCCATCAATTTAAAACGGCAGATGAGGATGAACGGCTGAACTTCGAAGACAGGATGTGAAGCTGCAACTGCGTTCCATGATACGGGGATCAGGGCGGTCCAGATAGCGCCATCAGTGACCAATCTGCGACACACAAAGCGCTTTCGACATGTGATAAAATTCACGAGCGACTTAGGGCAGATTTTTCGCGTAAAAGATTGTATCTGTCATCACGGTAGTAGAAGAGCAGAGAGGGATCATGGCATTTCGGATAGGTAGACGGCGTGGAAAAGCGTCGGATGACGAACGGGACGACCTGCGCGACGTGCCAATGCAGTGGCGGCGAATGCTGGCGTATCTGCTGCCGTATAAGGGGCAACTGGCCCTGGCGTTTGTGGCGCTGATGATCGGGGCAGGGCTGAGTCTGGTGTTTCCAGCGGTGATCGGTAATGTGATGGAAGTGGTGCTGTCAGCAGGCGAAGGCGGCGAAACCCTGCTGAATCAGATCACGCTGGCGCTGCTGGGGGTATTTCTGCTGCGGTCCCTGACCACATGGGTCGAGTCCTTCATGCTCAGTTACGTCGGCGAGCGGATTGTGGCCGATGTGCGCACGCATCTCTTCCGCCAGCTTCAGACGATGTCGATGGGATTCTTCACCGAGCGGCGCGTCGGCGAGCTGATGTCGCGCATCTCGAATGATGTGACGGTAATGCGAACCGTCCTGACGAACCAGATCAGCACGCTGTTACAGCAGACCCTGATCGCGATTGGTGCGGTCGTGCTGATGATCGTGATCAATGTACAGCTTACGCTGTTCATCGTGGTGCTGATCCCGGCAGTGATCGCGGTCGGTGTGGTCTTTGGAATCTATATGCGCCGGTTCAGCACCCGCGCACAGGATCAGATCGCGGAAGCGACGGTTGTCGCCGAAGAAGTGCTGCAAGGCGTGCGCGAGGTCAAGAGCTT
>JAEZAF010000214.1 GCA_023430545.1 Chloroflexota bacterium | reverse complement strand
GATTCGGACGTCCCGTTTTCGGTTTTTCAGGCGGCAGCAGCGGCTTGATTTTCTCCCATTGTGCGTCTGTTAATTCGTGTCGTTTGATCATGTCTCTATTTTAACTGAGTTTGCGGACACACCCTAGCATTTATGGATCGAGGAATAGGTTTGCGAACTTCTCTACAGAAAAACCCAAAACTTGAGGTTAGTGATGATCGAGAAGCGATCAAGTCCGCACTAATGCCTGGAATTTCAGGTGCGAAGCCCAATCCAGCAGGTTCAAATGCACGTTGGGCAAATTCGGGATTTGGGCTTTATATGACATCTAGATTGTGTAGCGAAAAAGGTGATTTCTTCATATGTAGCGGCTCTAGTGGTTTGCATTATCGCATCGGGGTAGAAAATGAGTATCTCGATACGAACTATTCAGGAACACTTATTCGTATGAGAATTAACACACGCGAACTCGGAAATGCAGATGCTCTTCTTCGCCAATATTCTGATGAAGGAGAGGCGATTGCTTATTCTATTAGGAACAAAGGGGCACGGATTACTGGTTCAACTATGTCGAAGTTTCTCAATACAGACTATGCTGATCTCCGTGACGAAATCGTTGTTGGAGATAGAGTTGTTCATCAAAAAGCAAAATTCGGGGAAGGCATTGTTCTAGAACTTATCACACTCACTACCAATGAACCTGGCGCAATGGTTCAGTTTGATAATGGAAGAAAGCAACGTGTAGCGTTGAGTGCATTAACTCGGATACTAGAATTATGATTTGAGGTTTATTTATGGTAGATAATTTAGCTACCCCAACCCCTTTGGAACTCCGTAGCGAATTTGTAGACATGATTTACAAAGACCTCCACGGACCAGCAGGTGGTGAAAATGAAATTGTGACTGAAACCAGCGTCAGAAGCCGCTATATTTTAGGGATGCTTGCGCCTAATAATCATTCGCCTATTCCCGATCCAGCGGATGAGATTGGCGAGATCACCGCAGACGGTGGTGATACAACTGACGATGGAGTTGCGGAACCAGATATACCCGATGTAGGGGAAACCGTTACGTTCATGCCATCATCAATGGGAATAACTTTCTCAACAGATTTAGATGTAGATGCAATTCGTATACGGGTTCGTTGGGGACGATATAAGCGTGTTATTGATGAAGAACGACGCTACTGGCAAAGAGAGCAGAAAGACTTTACCACAGACCTATCCCTCAATAACGATCTCTATTGGGCACCTGATCCTGAAAATAAATCCGTCTATATCCGGGGAATTGCTCGCCAACGCAATAACGGTTGTTCGATCACCCTATTTCTAGTCAACGGGATGAATGAACCTAAAGAACGTAAAGATGAGGCATGGTTGTTCCAACCGGAGATCATTGTTACTTCACCTGATGAACAACCGATTTTCATCAAACGCCAGTTACCCCCAGATATGATCCAGCACGATCCAGAAGACCGTGCAATGCAAATGATGTATCGCCGAACGGTAGAATTTGCTGTTGGACATGGGGTTGGGGTTCATGTGGAACTGCCAGACGGAGAATGGGAACGCGCCAATACAGTCATGACCCGTGTTGTCCCTGAATACGAGGTCGAACGGATGGATCCTCCTACAATTGAGGGACTCATCATAGACATGAAGAATCTATCGGAACTCAACATGGGCGATTTTGGTGATGCGTTGCTCCCGCTGGTGGATAGCTATGAGGCATGGCTGCGAGAACATGCGGATATGCTGGATAACCCTCCAGATGATTTGAGTAGCTTTGTCAACGATGCCCATGGAACTGCTCATGTCGCAGTTGAAAATGGTGTAGAAGCTTTAGATCGCATTCGCGAAGGTATTGCTCTATTGGATGCCCATGAATTGGCATTTCAGGCATTTCAATTTGCTAATCGTGCGATGTACTTGCAACGTATTCGCTCAATCTATGCGGAACAAATACGTCAGGGAAAACAGGCTGATATGAATGCAATTGACATCCCCGCGAACCGAAGTTGGCGACCTTTCCAACTTGCATTTATCCTGCTAAACCTCCCTGAAATGGTTGATCCAACTCACGAACGTCGTAGTCACCCAACACAAGCTTATGCGGATTTGCTTTGGTTTCCGACAGGTGGTGGTAAGACTGAGGCATATCTAGGTTTAGCTGCCTTCACGATGGGAATTCGTCGTCTGCAAGGAGATGTTGCGGGGCTATCAGGTCATGCAGGTGTTACGGTTTTGATGCGATATACGCTTAGACTACTCACCCTTCAACAATTCCAACGTGCGACTACCCTCATCGCAGCCTGCGAAATTATCCGTCGTGATAATCCGAAGACATGGGGAATGGAGCCATTTCGTATCGGACTGTGGGTTGGTCAGAGTAGCACTCCTAACTGGACCAGTCAGTCAGCAGAAGCTATCAAACAGGAGCATGGTCAATGGGGAGGGAAAGTTGGATCTACTGGTACGCCAGTACAACTTACAAATTGCCCTTGGTGCGGTACACCAATTGAACCTGGAAAAGGTCATATTCAAGTCGAACTCTATGAAAATGGTCGAGGACGCACCTTTATATATTGTGGAGATAAACTTGGGCGGTGTCCATTCAGTCAGAAGCAGTCGCCTGATGAGGGTTTGCCAGTGGTTGTTGTCGATGAGGAAATTTACCGACGACTACCTTCTTTAGTCATCGCTACAGTAGATAAGTTTGCACAGATGCCTTGGAAGGGTGAAACGCAGATGCTATTTGGTCGAGTAAATGGCTACTGTCCTCGCCATGGCTACCGTTCCCCAGAAATCGACGATGCAGATCGTCATCCCAAGAAGGGTAAATTCCCCGCGTGTACGACACAGGAAATAGGCTATTTGCGACCCCCAGATCTGATAATTCAGGATGAGCTACACCTCATTAGTGGACCGCTTGGAACGCTTGTTGGTCTTTACGAAACTGCCGTGGATAACCTTGCTAGTTGGGAAGTCGATGGAATTCTTATTCGCCCCAAAGTCGTTGCATCAACAGCGACAATTCGTCGTGCAAATCAGCAAGTGCATAGTCTCTTCTTGCGAAGTGTAAGAATTTTCCCGCCGTCTGGTTTTGATGCTGAGAACAATTTCTTTTCGAGACAAACCCCAACATCAGATAGCGCACCCGGACGGCTTTATCTCGGTGTTTGTGCATCTGGTACTCGCCAAAAAGCTGTTCTTATACGTGCTTATGTTGCAGCTATGGCGGCAGCCCAAACACTTTTTGATAAATATGGTGCAATTGCCGATCCTTATATGACACTGATTGGTTACTTCAATTCAATGCGGGATCTAGGAGGTATGCGTAGGGTCATTGATGATGCAGTTCAGACACGTCTTATCCGAATGACTGAGCGCGGTCTGTCTAGAAGGTATATTGGTCCAACGAGCGTCGATGAATTGACTTCACGTAAAAGTGCGATTGAAATCCCTAGAATCCTTGATCGCCTTGAAACGACTTTCTCATCAAATGGCAATGAGAGGGATCGTCAACGTCCGCTCGACACAGTTCTTGCAACAAATATGATCTCCGTTGGCGTAGATATTTCACGTCTTGGCATAATGATAGTAGCGGGTCAACCAAAGGCGACTGCTGAATACATTCAGGCAACAAGTCGTGTTGGTCGTCGTCATCCAGGCGTAGTATTTACCGTTTATAATTGGTCACGTCCACGTGACATTAGCCACTACGAGCGATTTGAACACTATCATGCGACATTCTATCAGCAAGTTGAGGCACTTTCTGTGACACCATTCGCTCCTCGTGCATTGGATCGAGGATTATCGGGAGTGCTTGTCGCATTGATTCGGCTACTTACTGAAAAATACAATGCAAATGAGAAGCCCAATGAATTTGTTTCAGACGATGAATTAGCCCAGCTTGCTATTCAACAAATTGCTGAACGAGCAGCAGCAGTTTCTCAGAGTCATCAAGTGGAAAATATGGTTATCGATATGCTTAAAAGCCGTTTAGACCACTGGGTGAAAGCTACCAGACTACCATCATCAAAATTGACATATCAGAAGAGTCGCAAGTCAGATATAAGTATTCCACTGCTAAAACACACAGATGAGAGTAATTGGACGACCTATACGATCTTGAATTCTCTGAGAGATGTAGAACCCGGTATCCGCCTTATCCTAGACGATTACCGTATGGACAGTGAACAAAGTCCGAAGGAAGATGTCGAATGAACAAATACAAAACTAGTGTAGGTGAGGTTCGTCCGAGCCAGATTATGTTCACTTATGGTATTGGATCAATAGTTGATTTACCGAAACTATCAGTGATTGTTATGGGGCTTGAGGATTGGCCTAAGCAACAGCACTACTATCGACGTATAGTTGAAGATAGATTGTTAGCAATCGTTCGTGTGAAGCATCCAGAGGTCCAAAATCTGCTGGCACCCCCATATGCCCCTGCAAATAACCTTACTCCAGATCCATTCGATAGCGCGGCCCGTATCGGTGTGCCTGTAGCGAGCTTCCCACGTTGGATGGTCTGTCCACTTTGCAGATTGCTTGCACCTGTTAGCTCAGGTCTCTTCGAGTTGGACGAAAACCCCTATAACCCAGAGCGTACAGTTTTTAGGCATACAAGTTGTAGTAAGAAGGGAAAAGCAAGCAAATGGCCCGAAGCCGTTCCAGCACGATTCCTAGTTACATGTCCTTCTGGTCATCTCGATGATTTCCCTTGGATCGATTTTGTTCATAGAGGCAATCCTTGTGCAAAAGGAAGCCCCCTATTGCGCCTCAGAGAGTATGGACCCACTGGCGAAGCACGAGATCTCGAAGTTCACTGTGATACTTGTGATGAAAGCCGTCGTCTTTCTGACGCATTTGGTAGAGACAATATTAGAAATATGCCGGGCTGTACCGGAAGACGACCACATCTTCGGGACTTTGATCCTCAGCCATGTGAGCATAATGCACACACAATTATTCTAGGGGCATCAAATATGTGGTTTCCGATGGTGTTAAGTACCATTGCATTACCAGTCGATAGTGGTAAGTTGGCACAGCTAATTGAAGATAATTGGGCAATTCTCCAAAATGTCGAAGATGCTGGACAGGTAAAGCTACTTCAAAGCATAGGGCAATTAGGCGGAGATCTGGCAGACTACGAAGTAGAAGAGATCTGGAACGAAGTTGACAAACGCAAGTCCAATAGCGGACTTGCAAGTAATCATGGGCAGATGCCGGACATCAAAGAACCAGAATGGAAAATCTTTACAAACTTTGACCCCACATTAAATAGCAGTGACTTTCGTTTGCGTCCGATTGAATTCAAAAATACTGGAACTTTCAAGAATTTTGAGCAAATCATGTTGGTCGAACGCCTTCGAGAAGTACAAGCTATGGTTGGTTTCACACGTCTTGATGCCGTGGGTGAACTTACCGATCCGGAACACGCCATAGAGATTGAACCTGTACCCATTTCTCGACGATCACCAACTTGGGTACCTGCTTCAGAAGTTCGCGGCGAGGGTATATTCATACAATTCAAAGAGGATGCAATTCGTAAGTGGGAACGAAACTCTGATGTGATGAATCGTGAAAGTCATTTTATGGAGGCACATCGCAAATGGCGTGCGATGCGCGGAATTGATGAGCCAAGTAGTGGTTTTCCAGGTATGCGTTATGTGCTATTGCATAGTTTCAGCCATGCGTTGATGCGACAACTGGCACTGGAATCTGGATATTCAGCCGCTAGTCTGAAGGAAAGAATATATTCTCGGACTGGCGATAAGGAAGGTGGACCAATGGCAGGAATATTGATTTACACGGCTGCCTCCGATAGTGAAGGAACGCTAGGTGGTCTGGTAAATTTAGGCGAGTCGGAATCAATTACTAGACATATTCGACAAGCACTAGAAGCGGCGAAGCTGTGTGCAAGTGATCCAGTGTGTGCTGAGAGAGAGCCAAGCATTGAAGGTCGGACACTTCACGCTGCTGCATGTCATGCCTGTTTATTTGCTCCGGAAACTGCCTGCGAGCGCGGAAATAAGTATTTGGATCGCTCTACAATTGTACAAACGATTGAATACGATACTCTTGCCTTCTTCAATATGGATTAAAAAATGGGCTACAATACGGGACTAATAGATGCAATTCAAATGATAGCCAACTCTTTACCATATTCAGTTGTAACGCAATTGGGTATCAATCTTCAAGAAATTGAAAATATCAATAACCAGACATCTCGAACGCATATTATGAATGCTATCATTAACCCTGAAGCACGCGATCTTATTGATACATTGATAGATGAATGGGCAAAGAATTATCCTCATATCTCAGGTGATGTTGTTGGGCTTGCAATAACAAGTGCCTCTTCTGCTGTGGAATACAATAGAAGAATGAGAACGATTGATTTAGTTTGGACAGGTCCACTTATTCATCAAGTTAATTTGCGACAAACAGAAAATGTATTACTTGAACTTATCCAATCTGCAAAACACCATCTACATATCGTAAGTTTCGCAGTCTACAAAGCAACTCGCATTACTGATGCCTTGCTACAAGCATTGGATAGAGGCATATCGGTTTCCATTTATCTTGAAACACAAGAAAGTGACGACAGTAAAAGCAGATATGATACAAAAAAAGCATTGGGGAAGATGTTAGCGCAAAAAGCCAATGTTTACTCTTGGTCAACCTCAAAGCGCGAGACTACTTCGGACAACAAATATGGCGTTTTACATGCAAAAACTGCAATCGCCGATACCGAGAGATTCTTTATAACAAGTGCAAATCTAACGGACCATGCAATGTCTTTAAACATTGAATTAGGCGTACTTATACAAGATAAAGACTCTGCCATTAAACTTGAAACTCAACTGCATCGGTTAGTCGAGAATGATATTTTTGTATTGATATGATTAGAGGTAATAAAAATGCAATCTAGAAGAACAAAAGCCCCCAAAATTATACTGTCTGTCCTCAGTTCAATACAATCCATTCAACTGTGAGCTATAGATGATTCAAGTTCGCCTGTTTCACGTTCCAGCCATTCATCTTGCATATATTGCTGATCAGACCACATACGACATTGACGACGATGATGGGAAAAAGAGAAGAACTGAGGAACTGGCGAAAGTTGCAGTTTGTATACGAGATCGTGTTAAGAAGCTCATAGAAGAAGACAAGCCCGATGAGAGCCTGATGTATTCTCAGCGGCTTATCAACGATATGGCAGAGATGCACGCGGATACTTGGATCGAAGGGGTTGGATTGCATACTGTTGAGTATTCAACAACCACTAAACGTCCAACACACCACACTATCACCACATCAGGAAGTAAAGTTGTAACCAACAAGCGCATTTCGGGTGATGTATCTGGGGTAATCGGTGAAACTCTGTTTTCAGTCGTTTTGCGAGAGCATTATAAAATGAACGAATACAGCGATTATAGCCATCTGACTAAGCCCAATACCCTGAGATACCCCGATTTTGGCATTGTAGATCCGTCGGATGAGTTCAAAGATGAAATGTCGTGTCAGGGTGTTTTTTGTTCATTACTCAGGCTTCACAATCCCGTGTGAGGTTAAAACCTTCAGCCATTTTGCTTACAAGCCGCTTGATCGCATTCGAGATGCTGCCGATCAACTGGTTTCATTCTGGTACAACAAGAGCTTGGTTAAAGGGGTTGGGATGATCTGCATTCCGATACTCAATAGAAGTAATGGGTCATACGATTTATATCTGGTGTGGAGCTACTGATGTCAGATCAACCTGATTACCAAGATGTACTGCGTCAACGGTTTCGTGATATTCGTAGCAGACTGAGGAATGTCGATATCGCTTTATGGGCGAACGACTATCAACTGGCACACAGTTTCCTCGATGCGCTCGAAAGGAATCAACAAGACTTACTCGACCGCATAGCCGAGTTGAAAAACGATCTGCTTGACATACGAAAGCAGGTAAAAAACAATTCGGGGCGAACTTCGGCAGCAACATCTGGCACCTCAAAAAAGTGGCAAAGCGAATTTATCGAAGAATATACCGTCGAAGCACAACAAACCAACATGATCAGAGGTAACCAGCTAGAGTATGAACTGTTACCACTTCAACATCAAATCTCACGTTATCGACAGAAGATCAATGAGGCATTAGGTAATCGCGAAGATCGCCCCTCTTCGACAATCCCTGATAATCTTTATGAATATAGACTCATGCCTTTAAGCAGCTCCGATGGACAGGTGAAATATCGGATATATCGCTTCGCTGGTCAGATTGATATCTCGCCAAGTCTTTTTATTGAACGAATAGGTATTGAACTTGGAGCAACACCACAAGTTGTATCTGGACAAGTCCTAGAACGAGACTGGAGTGGTGCATTTCCACTCTGGTTGAGATTGTTTAGTGACCAGTTTTTTATTGAATTGACGATATTTGATCACAGTCGCGCTGAAATAAGCGTCACGGCGCAGGATAACACACATTCAGAGGAACTTGTTGCCAAGCTCACAGATATTCTTAAGGCTGCATAACTTTATCAACGAGTATCGAGTGGCTGTATCACTCGCAACCAGAGATACTCTGCGATTTGCTCCGGGCTGGATGGCTTGGTTACATCTGATACACCGCGGACAAATGAAGTCATCCCCAATTGCGATTGTAGCATCAGGCTTGAAGTACCCTCAACAACAATAATTGAGTCGTTATAAGAGCCATCATTGTTGATGTCGAAGCGACCTTCGGAAAATTGAATCTGCTCATACTTCCCAATCATGCTACCGATCCAAATTTTGCCACCTGCTTTCAAGTCACCATTACGATAAATCTCACAGGTAAACTTGGTATTGTTGACCGGATTGATACTCGCTTCCATACCAGGCGCAGTTGCTTCTAATTGTTTCACCGCTGCGTCAAAATACTGTTGAATCATGGCAAAGGCTACTCTTAGGAACTCTTTTCGATCTTTATCCGTGAATGGCTTCTTGATATTGGGCATAGGAATAGATGAAGCGACTGAGGATGCAGGAGTCGGTATAGCAACATCACCTGCTTCATGTAACCAGCGAAGCTCAAATAATTCCATCTCGCCGTAGTTTTTAGCAAGTTGCTTTCGCCCCTGTGGGATGCCCTTAATCTTGCCAGCACCTCTATTCTGTAAGAGGTCATAGAAACGTGCTGAACAAAAAATTGCATTCGGTTCAGTGACGGGTTCGATACGTGCTGTTGTATCCACACCAACACCAATGACATCTTCAACATTATCACCAGTGCTATCTGCTCTATAGTGAACAATCATCTCATCGAAGTGAAGCCCAACCCGTATTAAAAAATCATTGGGAAACCCTTTTGATTTCCAGTCGGTATTTCGAAATT
Organism: Chloroflexota bacterium; assembly: GCA_023430545.1. GTDB lineage: Bacteria > Chloroflexota > Anaerolineae > Aggregatilineales > Phototrophicaceae > JAEZAF01. Next base: position 59,455 of record JAEZAF010000214.1, on the reverse strand, counting down.
CGTCGCGTAATCGAAGAGCCGTTTCCGCAAGTGGTAACGAGGTGAAGCTAACCGCAATCATGCCATCGCCCATCGTTTTGATAAGTTGCACACCTGGCTGACAGGCTCTTTCGAAGATAGATTTCATATCTTTGAATATCTGGTTTTTCTGCTGGTCATTCTTTAGTCCCGAATAGCCTTTGAGATCAGAAAATAACAGACAGACAAGCTGGTTTTTCTCTCTGGTTGATTGTGTCATCTATTGGCAGAAGCTTTCTCTGAGTTACACTTAACTTCCCTAATAATACACCGTTACATCGAATAATGGGGAAATTAAGCTGAAATACTGCTTTCATTTTCTGTAAAACTCCCAAGCAAAAATCTGCAAAATTTCACGGTTTCCAATCCTCACTCTGATATGCTGGTTACATCGTTAGACAACGGGTTTTTCACCCGAAAGTGACCAGCATTGTCTATGAATTTCACACCAAAATCGACGCGCCGTAAATTTCCATTCAAAAACCGTAATTTTACGGCGGTTGGGGTGTGGTGGTTTGGTATGCTGGTTGCATCGAGTCTGTAGCACAAGGAGATGCACACATGAAACAGCACAGCAGTACCCTACCGCCAGAGCCTCAGCCTAATCGGAAACACATCTTTTCCATGCGACTAACGGATGCCGAACGGCAGGCAATTGAGACACTGGCAAAACGCTTAAATATGCCCGATTCAACACTGGCTCGACATTTTGTTCTGGAAGCAGTCGCCTTCCACAGCCAGCCGTCACTGGAGAATGATATTGAAACACAAGTATCAAAATGAACACCCTAAAACTGAAGATGGTATCAACCTGGTTGCCGCCAGTAAAACACTCTTGCGAGTTCTTGCGGAGTGGCAACAAAACGAGTACACTGAAGTTAGGTTCTGTTGACATTTCATCGCATCCATATCAAAACGCCGACAAAGTTCAGAAAGCCAGAATATGAGCTATCCAGCTTGTCGAACCGCGAAAAGATACGGCGAAAATGCTTGATCTTGTTGATAAGGCACTCCACCAAATGGCGTTCACGATACAGCCAGCGGTCGTATTCGCGCAGCACTGTAGCGCGTTGGTGAGGCGGAATGACGGCTTCAATACCGCGATCCAGCAGATATTGGATGAAATGCGCTGCCGAGTAGCCTCGATCGGCGATCAGTCGTTCAAAGTCGAACCCTTCCAGCAAATACTGGGCTTGGGTGATGTCGTGCCGCTGACCTGGTGTGAGGCGAAAACGCAACGGGTTGCCCAATCCATCCACCGTTACATGGATTTTGGTGGTGAAACCCCCTCGACTGCGTCCCAAAGCTTGCTCGCCGTGTTTTTTTCGGCTCCTGCTGCACAGGGATGGGCGCGAATGATCGTGCTATCAATCATCCCATTTTCCATATCTGGATCATCAGCAAAATGCTCAAGCATCCGGTCCCATACGCCGTTGTGGCACCAGCGTCTGAAACGTTTAAACACACTGTTCCAGTTGCCATATGCGCTGGGCAATAAGCGCCACTGCGAACCGCTGCGGCTGATCCATTTCACAGCTTCGACAAAACGACGGCAATTCGCCTCGTTTCCCACATAGGCATTCGGGTCTTGCAATAGAAAGTCCCGAATTTTCGTCCACTGATCGTCAGTTAGTTTCACATCGCTCATGACATGACTCTAACTGACTTTCACCAAACGTCAACAGAACCTAATCTTTCACTTATTTTCTCCAAGCTCAAGTCATATGCATAGTTATTTTTATCGAGATTTAAGGTGGCGCCCAAATCATCAAACACTAATCCTAACCAATTAGTAACCTCATCAAAGAGTGGATAGGAACGCATTCGCGCCGCTTCTCGAACTGGACGTTGCATCTCATAGAGTTGTTCGAGGGTTTCAGCGCAATTTAGTTTTTCGAGGAGACTGTTTTCCACACTTTCATATTCCTTGCGGATATTCATGGCACTTTGACGTAGCAGATCGGATGCAGGTTTCAAAAATCCATTGATAGTGTTATCGCCACTCTGTTGAAGCACAGCCATCAATGTTTCAATATCGGAAGCTGCCTGTTCATAGTTCTGTACTCTACGATAGGTTCGCGGGGGGAGATTTTGCACCGCATCGACTGCTTCGCTTGCTGCACTCAAACGATTGATAATTTCATCCATCAGATCGCTGTATTTAAATTCCCGGTAGACTGACAGCTCCTTGTACATTGAGCTGAATGCTGTAATCTCATTAGGCGTTACGACAATTAACTCTCTCAAGGTGTCAAACCTCTTGCCAATATACATTGCTAGTGCGTTTGACGCGGCACGTAGTGTATCAATAACAACGCTCAATGCTGTATAGAACACATTCGCGTCCTCTGCTACTTGAGTTTCATCATCACTCTGGCTAATCTGAAGAATCAATCTCTTAGCCGGGATAGATGATAACTCCTTATCCAATGAACTGATCAACACATCCAGCTGACTCAAGATGGCATTATAATCGCGCCCTGTAAATGAACGCTCAAGCCTAATTAATTCCCTAAGTACTCTTAAGGCAGAATTCTCTGCATCAGTCAATTCCTCTTGACTGCCTCTCAATGCGTCGGTGATTCTTCGTGTCTGTGTGAGAGCATAAAGGATTTGCCAACGAAAGGTTTGTAAAAACTCTGTATCTTCTGGCTTAGGCTCCAGGTCTGTTAGTAACTGATCTGCTTGGTAGGGGCGTAAAGTTGCATATAAATTTATATAGCGGCGGGTTACGTCGGTAAACTCCGTAGCAATCAATCTGCCTAAATGTCTTCTGATCTCACTCGTTACCCCAACTTTGTTGACTAATTGAGCTGCTTCTTCTACCTGTTCAGCCACATTGACAATACCTCGCAGACGTAGGGCTTCATCCACCCAATCTTGCTCCGTGCTTGCCAGGCTGTTGATCTGAGCAACCTTATCTAGTGATTTTGCCGCCAGTATGTGTGCTTCTACTTTGGTTTGTAAATAGTCTGACGCTATCTTCTGAGCAGATGGTCTTCGGAAAGCCTCTGGTGCAACTTCTCGATCAACCAAAACTTGAATCAGGTTTCGCTGATTTAAACCTAGGCGATTTACCCAAACTGGCGCATTTACAAATTCAATAGCAGGGTTATTTTTACCAACAATATTGGGTTGATTCTTCAAATTAAAAGCCAAGACTTGATTAATCAGTGGATTAATAAATAGCCATATTCCCCCCAAAAGCCCAGCACCTGCGCCAACTACAAGGGCAACACCTGTATCCGACCAGTTAAAAACTGCATAGACATACTCATTATTAGGTAACCTTGTAGTGATCACTATTCCCAGTAGTCCTATCATTAGAAAAGTAATCCAATGCCACCGCGCTATAGAACACACACACACAATAAGAAAAGCTAATGTAGCGGCAGAGGTATATGGTGGAAAGAGAGGTAAGATAATATCAATAATTCCAACAGCAGTTAGACTGTTTTGGGAAGGATAAATCCATGGCAAAATGGATGAGAGTGGCGTTTCAAGTGGAATAGAATAAAGCCTTGAACTACCGATGGAATAAATATTTTCATTGTGTATATCAATCGGTGGTTTATAGTAGATATAATTATTCGGAATAGCGCCAATTGGTGTACTGTTTTTACTGCCCCATAAGATAATAGAAGAAGCGTAACTACGGCCAGCAATTAGCTCACCATCATCAGAATACGCTACACTTGTAACGAAGTTGTCTCCTATAGGTAATGTATGTATAACTGCTCCTGTTAAAGCATTCCAAATAAAGAGTGGCTCCCCTCTTATGGATGTCCTCGTTAGAAGATTGGTTCCATCAGGAGAAAAGAGAACCTGTCTTACCACTTCACTGTAGTCTAGTTGGAAACGGCTTATACCCGATGTGACATCCCAAATTCTCGTTGTGCCATCATTTGAGCTGCTTGCAAGTAGCTGCCCATCCGTTGAAAGGGTGATGCTTGTGATAGTATTAGAATGACCACTATACTCACGGGTAGTTTCACCTGTTCTTGTATCCCATAAGAGAATGTTGTTACCTTCAGCTCGAATGGCGTGATGCCCATCTGGTGTAAAGGCAATATCGACGTTGTAATTACCACCTATAGAAAACGCCGTAGCTTCTTGTTTCGTCTGTGTGTCAAATAAGACCACTCCATTTTCTCCATATGCCAAAAAATGAGCGTCATTAGGGCTAAAGATCACACTATTGATGCGACCCAGATCAACAGTTGAACTCGCGTAATCCTGCCCTATACCAGTGACGGTATTAGTAGCATCGATATTTTCTAATCTTAAACTACCTGTTGAATTCCCAAGAAGAAGTTGATGTCCATCTGAACTTATAGCGAAGGTATCAAAATCGAAGGTTAGTTCAGTTCGTGAAGGAGTACTAGCTATAACTTTACTCTGGATCCAGCTACCGAATGCTAGAGCTATGACAGCGATAACAACGAAGATAGAACGTAGAGCTACACGTCCTAATCCAGTAGCCTGTTCCCAATTTTGCCCCCTTTGAAAAGTCGGTAGTATTAGTAGAGAGGCAACTAGTCCAGCTATAACACCAAGTACTAGAGTGGCTAAGATATAATTTAAGGAATATTGGATACCATAAGACATACCTGTCCAATTGAAGAGGGAAGTAGCTACCGCCATAATCACAATAGCGAATTGCAAAGGTAAAAGTGCTTGCTTTTCCCTCCTTATAAAATCTTTTGCGAGATATAGTATACCTTTAGTCAGAAAAGTTACTATAAGCTGCATCACCCAATTAATAATTAGTCCTAAGACAATAGAAATTAGGGCAATGAGTATTATTTCGGTATTTATAAAGGTTGTTGCAGATATAATTACACCTGAAGCCAAGCCAACCCAGATGTAAACAGCGCTAATCGAAACAATTCTGGCACACCAGTTCACTATGAGTTTAATTCGGTCACTTAGTTCAAAGGTAAGCAATAGTCGAAGCAGGAGATAGATAAACAAGCTTACATTAAATAAGGGGATCCTTGGTTCGGGACGATAAACCAAAAGGAGAAGTATCCCGAATCCAATAATTGACCCACCAATCAGAATCCAGATACTACTTTCTGAACGATATTTCCTGCTCTCCTGATAAGCCGCCCCATAGATAAACAGGCTAAAACAAATAGCAATTGTCGGAATCAGCAGTCCTCCAATAGATGAACTCGGTGTATAAACCCATGACCGACCAGAAACATACCAGTTCAGACAACCTAATATTGCAAGCATTAGGGTCATTATAAGCCCAAGAGTAGTGTGCATCGTACCTAACGCTACCCCTATCAGAGCGATAGTTATAGTCACATACATTATAATAGTAGCGTCAGCCCCACGCACGGTGGATACTATTACAAAGGGTAGCAGGGCGAACCCATAGAGAGTAAATACCATCCAGCGTTGCATGCCTCGGTAAGAAAGCAAATCCTGTGCATATCGTGGATAGAGAAACAGGTTGTTAATAACAGAGATTAAATTCAGCATCGCTTACTCTAGTTCCTCAATCAGGTATTCAACGAAAGGTTGGCAAAATAAACTATCACCTGTCGGATTCAGCAGACCACGTTCTCTTAATTTGGTTATTGATTTTCGTTTGACAGGTTCACTCGTTGGCAAGCCTAAGATACTTCGGATGGCTTCTTTAGCCTCGTTTGGTTGTTGTATCCACAAATCCGCAAAAAACGGTGATCGTGCCTGCTCCGTAAAGCCTTCGCGTATTTGTACTTCAGCCTGTGTCCAGCGTAGATGCTTAGTCTGCCAAGCATAAAAGCTAGCAATTTGCACAAGATAGGGATGGCCGCCTGAGAGTTCTTCAATAAGTGCCAAATGATCCGCAGTTGGGGAGTGACCAGTACGAGCAAAACCCGTTGAGACTATACGCTCCCATTCTTCCTTAGTCATCGGCTTCAGGCGCGCCGTTGCAAATATGTTGCCAAATGGCGAAACACGCCCCCATTCTGCGAACAAGTCAATGAGTGACACGCGAGTTACCGTCAACATTGCAATTTCACCGTTAGATCCCGCTGAACGTAGTTCGTGAAAAAGAGGACGCAATGCATTATCGTAAGCCACAGAGCCTTCGAATTCATCCATACACAATACAAGACGCACACCAGCGCTTTTTAGGTGCACAAATGATCTTTTCAACACTTCTAAATCGCCATCATGATCTCGTGACCAAGCCTCAAATTTAGCCCATTCGAGAATACTGTGGCGCAATACTTCCATGAAACTGGATGGGTTACTCGCTTGGGCTGTGCTCATGTCTATATAAGCAAATGCCCATTTATAACCTTGCTGAAGCAGTTCATGATGACGTTTGATTACAAAATTCAATAAAGATGTTTTCCCTATGCGTCGTTCACCGACTATAGAAGTAGATGAGAGGGCATCGGCTGACAATCTATCAAGTATTAATGATAAAGCATCTGCACGGCCCAAAAACCGATCTTCATTAACCGCTGTCCCAAAACTACTGAAGGGATTTGTATCCTGACTATTTGCTACCGAGGGTGGATTTGTATCTGGAACAAGAGCTTTGTGCGAAACATCTTGCACTTTTCTTGTGTATATCTCTCTGAGGCGTTGATCTAAGGTTTCACAGCCCTGCATCCAATTATGAAACATAGGAATATACTGTGTAGTATAAAGCACTAATGGTAGCTCAACGTCCTCAATGACCAGCGGAATTACTGGCTTTTTTGCAACGTTTTGCGCCCACATCGCTTCATTAATAACCATAGTAGACTGAATGGAATTACTTGAAATTACAAGCAATACAAGATCAGATTCGCGGATAGCTAATTCGAGCCCTGTTGTCCAGTTACCACCCGGCTCGAGATTGTCTTCGTCTCGCCAAGTGGAGTAGTTACGCAGCTTAAGGAACTTTATTAGTTCTTTGATCGTCACTATATCTTTACGACTGTAACTGATGAAGATATGTGCCATTCTTACTCCACATTTACAATATAAGCTTTCAAAGCTTATCTGCTATATTTATCTCATGAAATTAATTAAATACTTCTAAATTATACATCGTTTCAGCTATTGAAAGTTGAGATAAACAAAAATCGTACTGCTGCCACTCGCGACAACAGCTTTGTCCGTTTGTGGGATATTAACAGAAGGACAATTACAGAACGGTTTAAGATCCCGGTATATTACAATGCCGCTATCTCGTTCCGCCCGGATGGAGAGGTGCTGGCAGTGGTGACGGCTGGTGAGATCCGCCTTTATGATACGAACGATGGTAAATTGCTACACAGTTATCCCAAGGCGGGCACACCGGGTTATAACAGTGATTTTGCCTTTAGTCCGGATTCGCACTGGCTGGCGATCACACCATCGCTGCGATTGATCGATTTATCGACAAACACGGTTTATCCCATTATCAATAACATCGCTGATCGGGTGACCTTCTCCCCCGACAGCACGCGCTTACTGGTAGGAACACGTACCCAGACTGAGATCTGGGGTATCCCCGCGGCAAAATAGCGAAAGAAAACCAGAGGGCCGTCACCTTATGGCGGCTCTCTGTAACCGGCGAAAACCATGCTGCTGTTGTATCTGAGCGAAGTTCGAGGCCTGTACACATTTAACCCTTATGACGAAAACCCTTAGTAGCATTCTCCCACATATAAAGGTTCACTTCAGCAGCTTATTACAGTAGCAATGTCGTTATCCGTTCGCAGGGTAGACGTAGGTTAAGCGACAGGTAGCTCACTGACAGCGACTTATAATCCCCTCAGCCGTGAGCTGTGTCGAGTAAAGGTGGACCTGCGATGCCGAAGATCCGTTGTATATCTCTGATGATCCTTGCAGTGCTGCTACTTAGTTTCAATGTAAGTTTCAGCCAGCCACTTAACACCATCGACACGTTGAATGTCCTGTCGCTCTCGCCTCAACCTAATACAGACTTTGTCGATGCCGGAAAAAGCCGTATTACGGTGATGTTTGACCGCTCGGTGGTTCCGGTTAACGCGCTGGCACAACCAGATGCGAATGCTGTACTGACGATTACACCCGCCCTGCAGGGCAGCGGTAGCTGGGTTCATCCAGCCGTGTATGAATTTGTGCCTGAGGAAGATGCATTACACGGCGGAATAACCTATACCGTCGGGATTGATCCAACCCTGCAGGCAGTAGATGGTGCAGTATTTGCTGCACCGGTTGAATGGTCATTTACGGTAATCGAGCCACAGGTTATCGACATTGTGCCCACCCATCAAACCAGGGAAGGTGCTGTGCTGCGTGAAAGCGGCTTCACTATTTCGTTTACACAGCCTATGGACCCTGTGTCAACTGAAGCAGCTTTTACACTGTATAAAAATCTTGGCGGGGCATGTGGGGATGGTTGTTCGCTCGCTCCACAATATTGGAAATCCGTAGACGGTACATTTTCATGGAATGATGAGCATACCCAACTCATATTTACCCCCACCCAGTTACTGGATTATGGCTATAACCAGTACGATCCTGCTTATCGAGTCGCACTCGCAGCAACAGCCCGTAACGCGCATGGAAGCGCAGTGCTGATAAGAGACACTGATGAATTCTTTCGTCCGGTGTACAGACCAGGAGTCGCGTCCACTTCTCCTGTGCGCGGGGGAAGTATTGCTCCGGGCAAACAGCGTGTAATCATCGACTTTTTAGGCGTTATAGATACTGAATCCCTTCGTGGACGTTTTACCATTACTCCTGCACCTTCCGGCGAAGTTACGCCCTATGTTAACAATCATGGAAGGCTCAGGCTCGTATTCGACCATGTGCTGTACGAGACGTATACCATCACAATACTGCCAGGGGTTCGGGACGTTTATGGCAGCGTAATGACGGACTCCTATTCCTTTATCTATGAAGTCCGTGAACCCCAACCAGAACCATCGGCATTTCTCGATTTGCCTGAGAATCGTGGGTTTGTGATTGCAGGAAGTTATCTGGATCAGGTCTCTGTCCCGCTTGTTGTGCGTGGAGAGGCGGATGTTAACTTCGCCACCTACCGCACCAATGCCGACATGATTATGGATGCGGTGACACAATCCGTCGGTTATTATGGGGCTACATACGGTGATATCTTCTATCGGCTTTATCAGACACATTCTGATTGGACTCCGTTGGGGATGAGTATCCCGAGTTATCCTCGTATCCCCTGGCGAACAGAAGAAAATCTGGTCAGCCGTGTAACCCGCTCGTTTAACATTGAAAACCCCGAGGGTGAAACAGTTCATGTGCCGTTGACTGAAGATGATGCGCGGCTGCCATTAGGGTTTTACGGCGTGGATATGAGCCATCAGTCAGGGTTTGTGATGGCGGTCGCCAACGCAGGTGTCACGGTGTGGCGGTCGCATGATGAAATACTGGTGTGGGTTACAGATTACATCACTGCGCAACCCCTCGCTGATGTGCCTGTCCAGGCCAGAGGGAAGGATCTTCGCGTCACAGGTCGCACAGACAGCAGCGGTATTGTACGGCTTACCATCCCTACCGATGAAATAGGAAACGGATTCCTGCTCATTACCACAGAGTCAGACGATTACTTTGGGGCATGGTATTCCGAGTCTGCGCCAGCGATCAATGAAACAGTGCAGCCATTCCTCTATTCAGATCGCAGGATTTATCGTCCCGGCGAGACCATCAACTATCGGGGGATTCTCCGTAATGGCAGTGATCTGAGATATACCGTTCCATCTATTGATACTGTGTATGCTTCGCTTGATATCCCATGCTATGGTGGATATAGCTGTCCGTCTGAAACATCAGTGTATCGTGCAGAACTCGCCGTCACGGATTTTGGGACGTTCAGTGATTCGTTTGTGCTGCCAGCAGACCTCAGCCCAGGCTATTATCAGGTCAGTATTACCGAGTGTGCACCGGACGCAGCCGATTGTCGGTCAGTCCATACTAATGCTCTGTATTTTCAGGTGGCGGAATTTCGTGTACCGGATGTTAAGGTTGAACTTACCCCACAGCACGATGAAATCGTCTCTGGTGATCCTGTCTATGTCGATGTTTATGCATCGTTTTACTCAGGAAGCCCACTCACAAATGGGACGATTGCACGTAATGGCCAAGGTTGGTCAACCAGTTTTATCTACCGAGGCCATGAAACAGGTTTCACATTTGGTGACAATGAACTTACAGGTACTGCATCAATTTACGTGCCGGATGCACGGATGCCAGTTGGCAGCGACGGTCATACACTGTTGTTTGATGCTCCGGTTGCCAGTGGCAGCTATCCCGTCAATTTCTGGGTTGAAGCCACTGTTACAGATCCCAGCGGGCAGGCCATTAGCGCATCGACTAGAATGATCATCCATCCTGCAAACCTGTATATCGGGCTGCGCAGTTCTACGCTAAATGTGACCGGGCTTAAGCCGGTACAGATCGACATCATGACCCTCTTCCCCGACAGTGTTCTTCGCCCTAGTCAACCTGTACAGATTGAAATCATTGAGCGCCGCGTAATCAGGACTGAAGAGTCATTTGGCCGATACTCGTGGCACACCGAAGAATATCCTGTCGAGACTGTGTCCTTAACAACCGACTCGGCGGGAGGGTCCGTATATACTTTCGTCCCTCCACGAGCAGGGATATATCGACTGCGTGCCACAGGTATGGACGAACGAGGATACGTGGCTACTACGGCGATTAACATGGTGGTAGATTCTGAAGATGAGCAGCAGGAAGTATTGGATAACCCTTTTGTTGGGATTAGCTGTGAGATCGGAGAACCCATACATCAGTTGAAAGTGACCACTGATAAAGAGCTTTACCTTCCTAGTGATGTTGCTGAACTCAGTTTTCAAAACCCCTATGGTGTACCTGTGACTGTGGTGATTACCATCGAACGGCAAACGATACGCCAGATGGAGATGGTTACGGTGACAGGTAAGTCCTATACTCATCGTCTGCGTGTTGATGCCAGTGACGCTCCAAACGTGATCATGCATCTTGTGATGCTTCGTCCTGCAGGTCTCTCGACACCACATCCTGCTTATCTGTTTGGCCGCGCACGTGTCCCTGTAGACAATAAAGAGCGCCGATTGAACCTGAGAATCATTCCCCCTGAGAGCGAAGTGGCACCAGGCGATACGGTTTCATTTGATCTTTATGTCTCCGACCATAACGGCAGCCCGGTTTCCGCCGAAATTGGTGTAGCGCTCACGGATCTGGCTGTGCTCGATCTGACCTATGATTATCGTTTGACACAGGAAGGGCATTACTATCCCCATCAGAATTCGGGGGTAATGCATACAACCTCATCCAGCGGCCTCTTGCACAATGTCGATGTCGAGTTGGGGAGTTACTGCGGGCAGGGTGGCGGAGGCGGAGCGCCATCACCAACTCTGCGTAACGATTTTGTTTATACCCCACTCTGGGAACCGCATGTGGTAACGGATGAGAATGGTTTCGCCTCCGTATCCCTTAAAATGCCGGATAACCTGACGCAGTGGGAATTAACTGCAATGGCGATTACTACCGATACAAAGGTTGGTGAAGCTGAAACAATGATCCGTACGTCTCTGCCGCTGGTGGCACGTGCAAATGCACCGCGCTTTTTTACCGTTGGTGACACTCTGCCATTGTCTGCGCTCATCCAGAATAATACTGATGCACCTGTCAAGGTAGAGGTAAGACTCGATGTGCGTGGGTTTATGCTGCAAAACGATAACGCCATCCAGTCGATTGAGGTGCCCGCAAACAGCTTACAGCGAGTGGAATGGTGGGGAACGGTAGAGGACAGTTCCAGCGTTTATATGGCGGTCTATGCTATTTCCGATAATGGGTTATCGGATGCTTCCATACCTACACTGACAACCGGTGAAGGAGATACAATCCCTGTTTATGCATTCCACACGGTTGACACGTTCACGTTCAGCGGGTCGCTCGATGAGGCGGAAAGTCAGACGGAAGTGATTGACCTTCGCCTGAACCCGGCACCACAGTCTGCATACCTGACGGTTGAATTAGCTCCCACACTGGCCGACGTGTTGACTCATCATGTGAATGCTGCTGGCGCGTCCATCGATTCCTATACATCGACCCTCACTGTTGCGTCGATGCTTCGGATGAATACGACTGTCCTTGCTTTTAGTCCTGTCCGCAGCACGCTGAGTGATGATCTGCAGCAGGACATTCGTGATCAGATTGAGACGGCACTTAACTGGCTTGTCAGTCAGCAGCGTCTGGATGGCGGTTGGGGATGGTATAAATCACTCTCCAGCGATGCAGCGCTCAGCGCAAGTGTGCTGATTGGCCTGACAGAAGCGCGTGTGCTTGGCTTTGTGGTCGATGCACAGGTTATGGAACGCGCAGCCGATTTTCTTGCCAGACAGCTTGCGCCGCCTCACATTAATACACCACTTTCAGAGATGGAGGCACAGGTCGCGCTGTTGTATGCGCTTTCACTGTACTCGCCCGGTGAAGAAGCGACTGATCAGACACTGCTGGCACTGTTTGAGATGCGACATGAACTCACCACTGCCGGACGCGCTCAACTTCTGCTTGTGTATCTGAATACATACCCGGATTCCGAGCAGACTGCCGCGCTGGTCACTGATCTTACATCCGCTGCAATCATCTCAGGGAATAGTGTGCACTGGGAACAGGATGTTGATCCTGACCATATACGCCCTGCGGATACTCGTACGACCGCAGTGGCACTGTATGCATTGTTGAAAGCGCAGCCGTCACACCCACTTACTGCAAATGCGGTGCGCTGGTTGGTAACAGCCTCTCAGTCCGGTGGTCAGAGAGCTTCTGATATAGGAACCTGGTTGACAACAGCGATGGGTGAATGGCTGCGACAGACCAATGATCATCAGCCTGATTTTGCCTATGGCGTGTATTGGAACGGCAGTGAATGGTCAAGTTCTTTTAATACAGAAGACCTTGCGCCAGTGCATTGGTCGCCGACGGGGAAGATTCCGCTCAATCAACAGAGTGAGCTGACAATTGAACGATCTGCGGGCAGTGGTAGTTTGTATTACAACGGAGAACTGACACTTAATTACGCCGCAGAAGATGTCGATGCTGTAGCACGCGGTGTTCGTATTGAGCGCGAATACCTGCGCGACAGACCTCTTGAGGCGATCGCCTCTCCGACCGTTGGCGATGTGGTTGTGGTCCGCATCACGGTGTATGTGATGCGTGATCTGTATTATTTCACCCTGCAAGATACACTGCCTGCTGGTCTAGACCCCCTTGATCCGTCTCTGCTGACCACAACCGATCTGGCACAGGAACCGACGCTTCGATCAGCGAATCGGAATAATCCCTACTGGTACTGGGGATACATTTATTGGGGGCGGACGCAGCTTGAAGATACCGGCATCAAATTACAGGCGACATATTTGCCTCGCGGCGTCTACACTTATACATATCAGGCGCGAGCGGTTACCAGTGGGACCTATATGATCCCGCCAGCACACGCTTATGCAGCGCAGCAGCCGGATGTGATAGGTAGAACCAAAGCGGCCATGATGACGATACAGGCACCCTGATATATAGCTGATGAGTGTTTATCGATAACCAGTATATGATATGCCTCCTTGACGGGTGGAGCATGCTGTTGGATGAAAGGGGTTGCTGAGTTCAACTGTGGCAAAATCCCGCAGGCTGTCAGTTATTGCCACTGCGAATGTCAGGTTTTGCCAGGTGAAGTGTCTGTTTTTACCCAGATTGACTTTCTGACATGTGTTACTGTAAAGAACAGTAGTAACGGCAATATGCATGACGGACGCCGTTCAAGGGGTAGATGATCAGTTGTTCGCATTTACAGTGCCTTGAAAAACCTGAGATTCAGAATTCCGTGTAAAGTGAAGCATCAGCTGGACCCATGTTTCAACGATTGGATTTTATGAAGCGATGAGGCGTCAAAACAGCAAGCATCTGCCACCGCAGCCTGGATGGGCAGTGTATCTGCGGACCAGCAGCGACGATGCACAGAATCCTGAGAATTCGCAGCGCCGCCAGCGCCATACGATTGAACAGTCACTGTTTGTGAGATCGCCAATGCCGGTGTTCAGCGAGTACGTCGACAACCTGAGTGGGCGCTATGCCAGTAATCGTCCCGGTTATCAGCGCATGCTTGAAGCTGCGCGTGCGGGCTGTTTTTCTCACGTAGCGGTGGAGAATGCTGAGCGCTTTGGTCGCAATGACACTGAAGCGCTGATGGCGATTGATGAGCTGCATGAGCTGGGAGTGGCTATTCGCTTTGCCGATTACCCGGATCTTGACCCGATGGACCCGGATGACCGGATTCTGGTCAGTTTATCGTTTACACTGGCGCGACGGGAATCGATGAAACTCGGGCAGCGAGTCCGAGGCGGCTTGCACGCCAAGATGCGGTCAGGCGGGTTCATCGGTAAGGCACCGGAGGGTTACATCAACTGTGAGCAGAAGACCGAGACGGCTATAAAAACCGAACACGGCAAATACACACGCTGGATTGAGCAGGATCCTGAGCGCATCCGGATATGGCGGCTGGCATGGGACTTCCTGCTGACGGATCGAATGACACTGGAAGCGATCTGTGAGGAACTGCATCAGCGTGGATATCGCTATCGCAGTGGCCGACCCTTCGTCGAGGTCACAGCGAATGGGCAGCGCAAGGTCAACAAGAACTCACTGTCCCTGATCTTCCACAACTGGTTTTATGCGGGTTGGGTGGTGAGTGACAAAGCCGGTATCCTACCAAAGACCGTACGAGGGGAGTGGCAGCCACTGGTGACCACCGAGGAATTTGAACGCGGTCTGGAGATCCTGGCGAAACGCACCCGTCATCGGATCGCCAAGCGCAAACATGACTACCTGCTCAAAGGATTGATCTATGTGCAATTACCGGATGCGCGAGAAGTGGTAAAACTGACGGGATCAACATCTAATACCCGTCGCAGCGGCGGGGGGACGTCCTACTACTGTATTCCTCGCAGTGATCTCAACATCCTGTGCCGGACGGTCGACCAGCAGATCCCGATTGAACTGATGAAAATCCAGGTCGATCCTGATTTACTCCCACGTATTCGTGAGAGCTATACCGAGGAGCTGGCTCACAAACTAGGGCATCTGCGCCGCTCGGACCGCGAGGAACTGGAAGCGGCTCTGAAAGCGGTTGACGCCGAAGAATCGCGGATGGCGCGTCTGTTTGCGACCGGGAAGATCACCGAGCAGATCTGGGACAACCTGTGGGAGGAATGGCAGGATCGGCGTCGGACTCTCCGGGTGAATCTGGAAGCGCTACAGCAAAAACGTGAATATCACATCAACAATCTGGATACAGCACTCACCATTATTGCAAAAGTGGGTATACTGTTTAATAAGCTGGAACGCAGTGACCAGAAAGAGTTACTGCGACAGATGGTCGAGCGGGTGGTCGTCAACCCGGAAGGAACGATCATGCGGCTGGAGTTACTACCTCCATTCTCGTACTTGCGACAGGTGACGGAGCGGGTACGGAAGCAGCGGGGTGGAGCGGTTGCGGGGAAAACAAAGACCAGCGTGAAAGCTGGCCAAGGTTCGGATTGGGTCCAGTTAGGTGTAAAATTGATAAATTAAGCTCAAAAGGCCGTTCTGAAACGCTCAGGGCGGCTTTTTTTGTGCCTGAGTGAGGTTCGAGTCCTGTCAGGATGCGAGTGGGTCTGGTTTGATGGTCCAGAGCCTATCTGAAAATTGGTCACTAGGTGCGGACACGGTTGGCGCTTCGCTTGGCA
Source organism: Chloroflexota bacterium (assembly GCA_023430545.1). GTDB lineage: Bacteria > Chloroflexota > Anaerolineae > Aggregatilineales > Phototrophicaceae > JAEZAF01. The sequence goes on along the minus strand of JAEZAF010000214.1, from coordinate 43,718 downwards.
TGCCGTGTCCCTACCTTCCGCGTGTTCTGTAGGGACAACGCAGGCGTTATCCGCTGTTTCCGTTACGTTCAGATCGGGTTTGCTGAATATTCCGTTTTGCAGCGGACGCGCCGTTAGGTTTGTCCGTGGTCTTAACATAAAAGCGCGGCATGGGCAAGATCGGGGCATCCTGTGGAGCAGTTGAGCCAAATGCCCAGTTGAAAGCGGTGAGGGCGACGGCAGCCCGGGTGTCTTGGCCCCACCTTGGGCATTAGACGCCAGTTCAGTGACAACATCAGCCTGAAACTGCTGGGCAGCACCACTGGTGCCAGCTGAAGCCGTTAAAGCCCTTGTCGGCTAAATAGACACCCGCCGCGGGCCGTTGTCTGGCCGCCAACGCCGATCCAACATAAGAGGGGGCAGTGACCTTATGCCATGGCCGCCACGGGTCAAGGCTGGTAAAAGCGCTCTCACCATGACGCGCCATCAATAATCCTGATTTTGCGTATTAATTCTAAAATTCCGTACTGGAAAGCTTTTCGACCGCATGTGCATGCTCACGCCAATAATGTGTTGTTTTGGCAATGATGGTGATGATGTTCTTTGTTTCTTCGCTTAGTCGGAAATTAGGACCAGCAGGAAAGAAGAGGACGTTCCCTTCACGCCGTACGCTGATGTTTTCCACTACGATGGCACGTAATAACCAGAGCGCCATAACTTCGCTCTCGCACTGCATCCCAATCCATCCAGGTGATGCGGTGTCCAGCACTGGCAGATTTGTAATCAGCTCGATACCTCGTCTCAGCTCTTGCAGGACTTTTCGATAATTTTCCGGGTCACTGATTACTTCTGCTGGGTTGATCGGTTCGAGTAATGTTCCGCGATGGGGCGGGCCACCAGCTAATGCTAGATCACAGAAGCTCTGCCACATTTCATCCCAAGCGACCTGACCATCTTCGCCATAGATCAGGTCCGCAGCACCCATTGGTGCTGCGCTAACCTCACTTGCCTCCTGATAACGCGGCGGGAGAAAGTTCAGCGGTGAACCATTCAGCTTTGAATGGTCGTGCGTATGCGAATAGGAGTCATCCTCAATGATTTGACGCTCAGGACGGGTTTGCAGGCGATCTTCGATCCACGCAATAACCGACGAAAGCCCTGCGCCACTTTTTAGATCGGTGAAGACATACGGGCGAGTCCCTCGCATACGATCCGTATCCTGCTTCATCACCTCCAGGCTGGCACCCACATGCGGCGCAAGATCGGTCTTGTTGATGACCAGCAGATCGGAACGTGTGATTCCGGGTCCACCTTTGCGCGGAATTTTCTCACCGCCAGCGACATCAATGACGTAGAAATCGACCTCGACCAGCTCAGGGCTGAAGCTTGCCGCCAGATTATCTCCACCGCTTTCAAGGAAAATAATTTCCAGCGCAGGGCCGAAGCGCTCCAGCATCAGGTCAATGGCATCCTGATTGGCCGAAATATCGTCACGCACTGCTGTGTGAGGGCAACCACCGGTTTCGACCCCGTAAATGCGCTCCGTTTCGAGCGCACTCAGGCGATTCAGGATCGCGGCATCTTCCTTTGTGTAGATGTCGTTGGTGATCACCGCGATATTATGATCCTTTGACATCGCCTTGCAGAGTTTTTCAATCAGTGTTGTCTTACCAGAACCGACTGGTCCGCCAATGCCAATGACGAGTGGCCTGGTATTATGCACACTGCGAACCGATGAGATGTCGGATTGTTCAACGGTAACCATGTTCATTCCTACGAGATAAATAAGCGTCTGAAGAGGTGTTCATGCTGCATCGCGCGGATATCCAGCCCGGGAGTAAAGCTGTTGAAATCGTCCAAGGTGCGAGATAGCGCGGCTTCAACTGCTGCTGTAATACGCTGACCTGCCTGACCAAGTACAGCCTGCGCTTCAGTCTGGCCGATGCTCATCAGCTTGAGCGAAGCCGCTGTCTGATTAGCGGCCAGTGCATAGCCAAATGCCAGCAGCGCCGTCTCCGGGGCGACACCTAACGCAGCACACGCCAGTCCATGCACGATGGTATGATGTCCTGCGCAGCGCTTGGCATCGATTTCCGTACGATAAAATGCAAGCAACTCGTCGTCTCTCAGATTGAGAACACTGCTCAGCAGGCGTTTGCCAATTTTCTCACTGGCCTCGCGGGTTTCACGTACCAGTTTTGACGCTGAACATAGTGAATCCAGATATTGGATTTGTCGGCGGTCGTCGGCCAAGGAAGCAGCCATCGCACTATGAACGACAATCAGATCGGTACTTGCCGCACTTTCCAGCTTGGCCGCGATCAGGCGTGCCAGATCAGAGGACGTGCGAACGACCTCCGCCTGTGCATAGGTTTCCAGCCCGCCAGAATGCGCGAACGATCCGGTTGGAAAGGCGGAGTCCGTCCATTGAAGCAGCATGAGCAGTTGTGCGGAATCGATTTGCATGTCGCCGCTCAGAACAGGAAGTAACGCTGCGCCATGGGTAAGACGGACATCGGTTCACAGGTGATGATTTCACCGTCGACGCGGACTTCGTACGTTTCGGCATCCACGCTGATATTCGGCAGAAAATCATTGTGAATCATCTGCGCCTTCGTCAGTCCACGGCAGCCTATGACTGGCGCGACCTGCTTCTGTAAACGCAGTTCCTCCTGAATACTACGATCAAAAGCCGCTTTTGAGACAAACGTGTAGCTGGTCGTCGCCAATGCGCGGCCAAAGCTGCCGAACATCGGACGGCCAAACACAGGCTGTGGTGTCGGGATCGACGCATTCGGATCACCCATCTGCGCATAGGCGATAAACCCACCTTTGATGACCATCTCCGGCTTGACACCAAAGAAGGCCGGTCGCCACAGCACCATGTCCGCGACTTTTCCGGGTTCAATCGAGCCGACATAATCTGCAATCCCGTGTGTGATCGCTGGGTTGATCGTGTACTTCGCCACATAACGCTTGACGCGGAAGTTATCGTTCCGGTCAGGATCCTGGGTCAGCTTCCCACGCTGGACTTTCATTTTGTGTGCGGTCTGCCACGTCCGCATGATGACTTCACCCACGCGTCCCATCGCCTGCGAGTCGGATGACATCATGCTAAGTGCACCCATGTCGTGCAAGATGTCTTCCGCAGCAATCGTCTCAGGGCGGATGCGCGACTCGGCAAAGGCTAAGTCTTCAGGAATCGACGGGCTGAGGTGATGGCAGACCATCAGCATGTCGAGATGCTCATCGAGGGTGTTGACCGTAAACGGACGCGTCGGATTGGTTGAGGAGGGGAGGACGTTCGCTTCTCCACAGACCTTAATAATGTCTGGCGCATGACCACCGCCTGCGCCTTCGGTGTGAAAGGTATGGATCGTCCGGCCCTTAAAGGCGGCAATCGAGTCGTCGACAAAACCTGCTTCGTTGAGCGTATCGGTATGGATCGCGACCTGGATGTCATATTCTTCAGCGACAGATAAACAGTTATCGATGGCGGCAGGAGTAGTTCCCCAGTCCTCATGCAGCTTGAGTCCTAACGCACCTGCTTCGATCTGCTCGCGCAATGGATCGGGCTGTGAGGCGTTGCCCTTGCCCATAAAGCCGAGGTTCATCGCAAAAGCTTCAGCAGCTTCCAGCATCCGGAACATATTCCATGCTCCTGGTGTGCAGGTCGTGGCGTTCGTGCCGGTTGCCGGACCAGTCCCGCCACCGAACATCGTCGTGATGCCGGACGAAAGCGCTTCTTCGATCTGCTGTGGACTAATAAAATGAATGTGCGTATCAATTCCACCTGCTGTCAGAATCATCCCTTCGCCTGCGATCACTTCGGTCGAAGCGCCAACAATCAGGGTGGGATCAACACAGTCCATAACACCCGGATTACCAGCCTTCCCAACACCGACGATTTTGCCGTCACGAATGCCGATGTCCGCTTTGACGATACCCCAATGATCGATGATCAGTGCATTGGTAATCACTAGATCGAGTGCACCGTTCGCGCGAGTGGTGACAGCATCCTGCCCCATCCCATCGCGGATCGTCTTGCCACCGCCGAATTTGCCTTCATCACCGTAGCAGGTGTAATCCTGTTCGACCTCGATAATCAGATCAGTATCCGCCAGTCGAACGCGGTCACCGGTCGTCGGGCCGTAGAGATCGGCATAGACGCGCCGAGGAATACGTAGTGGCATTTTAAGATTCCTTATCCAGAGGGCCGTTCACGCGGCTGTTAAGCCCGAAAACGGTGCGCGTGCCGCCAATAGTCGTCAGTTCAACGGTTTTTTCGTCACCGGGTTCGAAGCGTACCGTCAGCCCTGAGGCGATATTGAGGCGCATCCCGTAAGCGTGATCACGGTCAAATCGGAGGGCGCTGTTGACCTCGTAAAAATGAAAGTGCGACCCCACCTGAATCGGTCGGTCGCCAGTATTTGCAACCAGCAGGGTGATCACGGGTCGGCCTGTGTTGGCAATAATGTCGTCATCTTCTAAAAAGTATTCACCGGGGATCATCGACGTTTCTCTCAGTGGATTGGGTCATGAATCGTGACAAGTTTGGTGCCATCGGGGAACGTGCCTTCGACCTGAATGTCATGGATCATCTCAGCGACGCCTTCCATCACATCACTGCGGGAGAGGATCGTGCGTCCATACTGCATCAGATCAGCGACGCTGCGTCCGTCGCGAATGCCTTCCAACACTTCCGCCGTGATCAGAGCAATCGCCTCCGGATGATTCAGCTTTAAGCCGCGTGCCTTACGGTCGCGTGCCACCATCGCCGCGATGTAGATCATCAGCTTGTCTTTTTCTCTGGGTGTCAGGTTCATTGTTGGCCTTTCTCAAGTGAAGTCACAGGTGGATTACTTTCGCAGTGGTGCATCAGGTAACTTCAGATATTGTGTCCGCAGAATGGCACGCAACGCATGGAACGCATTGTAGATACTTTCCAGTCGGTGGCTGAGGATGCGTGCCGACAGTCCATTGCGGTACAGAGGTGACAGACTTCCCATATAGCCTTCACCCTGCATCAGCAGATGATGTGTTTCGCAAAACTTGGCTGCATCGATTTGTCTGCTTTCCAGATCACCGACCAGATACGCGCTTCCCCAGCATGCATAGCCTTCTAACCGGGTGACAGTGTTCAGGTCGACCTGCGCTGGTTGAACATCCGCTGTATCGTAGACAAGCACTCCCTGTGCATCCCGCACCACAAGCTGATTCAGATAGCGGCGGAAGCGTAGATGTTCTCCCCGTGCGATACGCCCCGGCAGAATGATCTCGAAGATGAGTGCAAGCGCACCGGATTGCAGACTGACCTCAATCCGCTGATGAAAATCGGCCTCAGCAAACAGGATGGCGGCATCTGGGATAAACTCAAAGATCGCATCCTGCTCGACCTCGATGTGAATATCCTGCTTCGCACAGCCGTCCGGCATCCGGTAGACTTTCGTCGCAGACTGTGTCGTCACCAGCGTATGTGTGCCTTCCCCAGCACAGATGTCGATCTGGTAATGGTCATGCTGCACCACACCACCGGTTGGACTGAGCATGTAAACGCACAGACAGTCCGCCGCATCCGGGATCGCACGCATGACCTGCAGTGGTGGACGCGAGTAACGTTCGACCAGCGCGGTTTTACCGTCCTGTTTGGCAAACGCCAGATGCAGTGCCCCTTCACGCCCAATACTCAATAACACGAGGCACTCAAACAGTCAGTTGTGGTCTGGGCAGGCTGACTGCCTGCGCAGGAAAATGAAATGACATCATCCTAAATTTCTATTGCGCACGGTACTGGAAACTAATTCCCTGAGCATATAAAGCCGCCTCCGACGTGACGTTGTGATTTGACGATAAATTCCTGGAAGGAATTTTGTCGTGTTTGAACAACGCAGGTTTGTATCCCCTACACCGAGAGATGTTCGCGGACGATTTCCGGATCGAGCTCGCGTGCATCGCCTCGCGAAACGATCTGCCCTTTTTCCATCACGTAACAGTAGTCGGCCACGCTCAGCGCAAAGTCGAGAAACTGCTCAATAAGCAGGATCGCCATATTTTTGTGTTCACGTAAGGAACGAATGACCTCTTCAATCTCCTGCACAATATTCGGCTGAATGCCTTCCGTTGGTTCATCGAGCAGAAGCAGCTTTGGCCGCCGTACCAGCACACGTCCAATCGCAAGCTGCTGCTGCTGACCGCCGCTCAGCGTCCCGGCCACGCGATGTCCCATTTTGTTCAGCACGGGAAAGGTCGTGTAGATTTCGTCGAGCGCTTCCTGCGTCTGACGGCGTTCCCCTGCTGGCAGTGCCTCGAAGCCCATCAGCAGATTTTCGTATACAGACAGATGCGGGAAAATACCGCGTCCCTGTGGGACATAACCAATCCCGGCCTGTGCGCGTTTATGCGAAGGAAGCGTTGTAATATCCCGATCGCCGTACAGGATTTTGCCGGTGCGGGGTTTCATAATCCCCATAATAGTTTTTAGAAGGGTCGTTTTACCGACACCGTTTCGTCCCATCAGGCAGACAATTTGTCCATCCGAGACATCAATATCGACGTCGTTGAGAATCTGGCTCTGGTCGTAAAAGACCTGTAAGTTGCTAATGGCTAACATCGGCTGCGTTCCTCTTTAACCTTAAGCCGCGTCGTGATCGCGACCACGTCCCACGTACACTTCAATCACTTTCGGGTCGTTCTGGACGGCCTCGACCGAGCCTTCGCACAGTAGTTTGCCCATGTGCAGACAGGTGACGGTCGTCGCGAACTGCCGGACGAACACCATGTCATGTTCGACCACTAGAATCGAACGGTTCTTGCCGATGCGATGCAGCAGTTCACCGGTATGATCGCGTTCGCGGCGCGTCATCCCTGCGACAGGCTCATCCAGCAGCAGCAGCTTCGGTTCCTGTACCAGCAGCATGCCGATTTCCAGCCACTGTTTCTGACCATGCGACAAGGTCCCGGCAGGTCGGGCTTGATGCGCGGCTAAGTTCGTGACTTCAAGCGTCTCAGCGATTTTGTCACACTGTTCGCCAGAAAGCGGTGTCCCAAGTTCGAGAATCGGCGCTTTGAAACCGATGGCGGCTTCGAGGTTTTCATAGACTGACAGGCTGTTGAAGACGGTTGGTGTCTGAAATTTACGGCCAATGCCATGACGTACCAGATGATGCTCCGAAACACGTGTGACATTGATGTTGCCGTCGAATGTGACCTTGCCTTTGTTCGGGCGCGTCTTGCCGGTCATGATATCCAGTAGTGTGGATTTCCCCGCGCCGTTCGGACCGATCAGAAAGCGCAGTTCGTTATAGGCAATTGAAAAATCGAGGTCATCCAGCACTTTGAAGCCATCAAAGCTGATATTCACGCCCTCGAGGGCCATAATGTTACCAGTGCTCATCGTCACTTTTCCTTTCCCTAAGACACGGCTTCAGCTTCGATATTCATCCCATCAACAGAGGCGGGATCAATCGGCGCAGTGGACGTCCGTGGTCGCCAGCTCGACTTAAAGCGTGCGATCAGATTCCAGACGGTGCCGACCAGACCCTTGGGGAACAGCAGCACCACGCCGACGAACAGACCACCCATAATCAACTGCCAGAGATCGGGGTTCGCGGTACTGATCGAGCTTTTGCCTGTGTTCACCAGAATCGCACCGAGGATTGCGCCGATCAGCGTGCCACGTCCACCGACTGCCACCCAGATGACAATCTCAATCGATGCGGTGATGTCGAGCTGCTTTGGCGAGATGATGCCAACCTGCGGTACGAACAGCGCGCCTGCGAGTCCGGCGATGCCAGCGGAGAGTGCAAAGACAAGTGTCTTCACCACCACGGTGTTATAACCCATGAAACGTACACGGTTTTCGTCATCGCGAACGGCAATCAGCAACCGTCCAAAACGCGAGCGGATCAGCCAGCGACATCCGAGGAAAACCAGACCAAGGACGATGACCGTTGCGATGTACAAATTGCGGTGGGTATTCGGATCGGCCAGCGTTGCCCCAAAGATCGTCCGCATCTCGGTAATGCCGTTGGTGCCGTTGATAATCTTCTGCTGGCCGATAAGCAGCAGTGCGACGATTGCAGTCAGCGCCTGCGTGATAATCGAAAAGTAGACTCCCTGAATGCGGCTCCGAAAGATCATAAAACCAACCAGACCGGCGATAATCATCGGAAACACAATCGCGATGATGACCGCTAACACCGGGGAGTGAAACGGCTGCCATAGCAAGGGGAGTTCCGTTACGCCGTACAGCCCCATGAACTCCGGCATACGCGCTCCCGCGGTCTCGAGGTTGAGGTACATCGCGAAGCAGTACGCGCCAATGCCAAAGAACAACCCCTGCCCGAGGCTGAGCATCCCGGTATAACCCCAGATCAGATCAAGACCGACCGCGACGATCGCGTAGGTTAGAAAGCGTCCCAGCAGGTTGATCTGAAAGTCAGACAGGACGGCTGGCAGCACGAACACCATGAACGCACTGCACAGGACAAATGCCAGCGTCTGCCAGTTGAAGCCGATACCGATACCAGACAATTTTGTTTGTGTCTGTTGTTTAATCATGAATCATTCCTCTACGCTCGGCTGCGAAGTGCGAGCAGCCCGTTCGGCCTGAACTGCAGGAAGGCGATAATTACGACGAAGACCAGCACTTTACCGAGTGAAGCCGCCGAGTCTGCACCAGCAGAGGAAATCGCCATTTCGAAGACGGGGTTGAGGGTGCCGATAAGGAAGGCTGCGAGAATGGTCCCCGGGAGACTGCCGACACCGCCGAGAACGACCACCATGAAGGCATCGACGATATAACTGGAGCCGAGCTGCGGTCCGATTTGTCCAATGAGTGTCAGCGCCGATCCTGCTACGCCTGCCAAGCCAGTTCCAAGCGCGAAGGTCAGTGCGTCGACGCGTCGGGTGGAGACACCGAGCGACGCAGCCATTTCACGATTCTGCATCACGGCGCGCGTGCGGCGTCCATTTGGCGTGCGATAGAGGTAGATATAAACGCCGATGACGCAAATCACAGCCAGCGCGATAATGAACAGACGCGCATACGGGAAGCCAATCCCTTCTGCAACAACCAAGCGTCCATTCAGCCAGCTTGGGGAAGTGACTGGCACATTGCGTGGGTCATAGCTGCGCACCAACTGCTGCAGGATCAGCCCAATACCCCAAGTCGCCAGTAAGGTGTCCGCAGGTCGTCCGTACAATCGTCGAATGACCAGATTTTCAAGTAATAATCCGAGTGCGCCGGTGATGAAAAAGGCCGCAATAATGGAGATGACAAAAATCAGCCCTTCTTTGGGGCCGTTTGCTCCCCGCAGCGGGACCGCGAGAAACGTCTGAAAAATATAGGTGACATAAGCGCCGATCATGATGAACTCACCGTGCGCCATGTTGATGACCTTCATCAGGCCAAAGGAAAACGCTAGGCCCAAGGCTGCCAGCAGCAAAATCGAACCGATGCTGATGCCATTAAAGAGCTGGGCAATATAGATTTGCATATTCTGACCCCTTCACACACGTTGATAGATCTGGCTTCAGGAAACACGCGGTGCTTCTGCCTCAATTTCAGACAGAAGCACCGTTATTCGTCATTTATTCCTGACTAAGATCGGGCCGCTTACGGAGTCGATTCCGGTGTGATTTCGAGCGTCGCCTCTTCCGTGATTTCAGCAGTCGTTTCCATTGTCGCTTCCATGGTCATTTCGGCGGTCGCTTCTGCCGTCATTTCCATTGTGGCTTCCATAGTCGTATCCATCGTCGCTTCCGGAGTAGCCATCGAGTCGCAGATGCCTTCTGGACGGGTGAGGACGGTTGCCCACTCATAACCGCAGAGATACGGGTCGGGGATGACCGGCTCAGTTTCAAACAACGTATCAATCAGCCCATCATCGCGGATGACACCGATACGAACAGGTTTCACTGTGTGCTGGGTCGGGCCGTCGAGTGAAACGGGCCCTTCGGGTGCTTCCGCCGCGATACCGCCTGCACCAATTGCAGCCAGAACGTCATCAACGGCGACACTGCCTGCCGCTTCAGCCGCTGCTGCCCACAGATAGACACCGAAGTATCCCGCTTCCATCGGGTCGCTTGTCACGCGAGTTTCGCCGTACTTTGCTTTAAATGCTGCCACAAATTCTTCATTCTTCGGCGTAGAAACGGTCTGGTAGTAGTTCCAGGACACGAGCTGGCCGACGATATTCTCAATGCCGATACCGGTGACTTCTTCTTCTGCGATACTGACCGACAGTACCGGCAGCGTTTCGGCGGTGTAACCCAGGTCGGTGAACTGCTTGAAGAAGGCGACGTTGCTGTCACCATTCAGCGTGTTGAAGATCACGTCAGGTGAAGCCTGCTGGATCTGGAGCAGGATCGAGCTGAATTCGGTGCCGCCGAGCGGCAGATATTCTTCACCAACCACTTCAGCGCCGGCAGCATCAAGCTGCGCGCGGATGATGGTGTTTGAAGTACGCGGGAACACATAGTCAGATCCAAGCAGGAAGAACTTCGTCTTGCCTTGGCTCAACAGATATTCCACTGCTGGGACGATCTGCTGGTTGGTCGTCGCACCGGTATACACGATATTCGGCGACATCTCCAACCCTTCGTACTGCACCGGGTAGAACAGGAGGCCGTTGTTTTCTTCCACGACGGGAAGCATGGCTTTACGGCTTGCGCTCGTCCACCCACCGAAGATTACGGAAACCTGATCTTCCAGCAGCAGCTTGCGGGCTTTCTCAGCAAAGGTCGGCCAGTCACTTGCGCCGTCTTCGACGATGGGTTCAAGCTGTCGTCCGAGAACGCCGCCTGCCGCATTGATTTCTTCAATCGCCATCAATGTCGAGTCGCGAACGGTCGTTTCACTGATCGACATGGTGCCGCTTAATGAATGCAGAATTCCGACTTTGATCGGTTCTTCCTGTGCACTGATCACAGAGGTAAAACCAATCACCAGGCATACCATGAAGCAAAAAAAGATGACATGTTTAGTAGTGAAGGTCGGTATTTCGCGGGACATATGCTCTCCTTTGGAGATGGGGTAGAGAATGAGGTGCGGAGGAGAAATTAACTTTATTAAAGAGAGCTTAAAATGACTTACCTCACTAATTTATAAAGCGAAAGTTTGTAACTTTACGCTAGGGATTGGCAGCTATTTGTCAAAAATTACAAATTTGATAACCCTAGAACATTCGAAATCGATGAATAATCGAACTGGATTGTGCACTAGTACTAGGGATTAGTTAAGCGGATTATCCTAACAAGTAGAATAGGCATTGTAGAGGCTTGCGATGCTTTTGTTGTCCAACCCTTTCAGTAATCTGGGACTATACATACCGTGTGTTGGAAAGCAGATTCCGTAATTGTTGTTTTCATAATTGTTGTTTTTCATCGATAATCTGTCCAACACGCCGCTCTGAAATACCAAATCGTCGGGTAATCTCAGCTTTCGTCATGCCTTCGGCGAACAAGTGGTAAATCTCATGATTGCGTTGTTGCCTGTGTTCAGCAGCGGAGGGCACAGAATACAAATGAGTAAGCACAAGCTCGACGGCTTGTTCTGAGGTACGAATGCTAGTCGATTTCCTGTTGGGGGTAAAATTTTCATTCTAAGCTCAAAAAGCCGTCCTGAAACCCTCAGGATGGCTTTTTTTGTGCCTGAGTGAGGTTCGAGTCCTGTCACAAGCCAGCGGCATTGCTCACTATCAGTTGCGGGCTGTTTATCCTTCTGTGAAGGTATCAGACCCAGCCCTCTAAGCAGTGGTGAGAAATCACTTTCAAGGCATTCTTCCCCGCTTTGACCACCATCTCCACTGAACCGACAGCGAATATCAGGCCCGCAAGCGATCCAGCGGCTGTCTGTATCTGCTGCATCCGGTCGTCTCCCAGCCCTGTTTGATGGGTATGGTTTGATTAAACCTGATAAGCAAACAGGGCTGGTCACCATGCTGGTATACTCATACGGATACAATCAGCAAGAATCAGGGCTTTTCTGTTATCAAGTCAGCCGACATGGAGCGTACTGGAGCCGTATTGAGCCTTCTGATCCCGGTATATTACGAACGAGAGGGCGAAGATCTATTCATTCCCGGACGTGAACGGTTCAACTTTAAAGCTGTCCCCCCATGCGCCATACTCCATCGTCGAAATGCCATTCTGCTCTGTTCCAGCGTAGGACTCCTGCCCCGAAAGCCATGTCGTCAGCACCGTCCCGCCCTCTGCGTCGGTGATTGCACCCGTATGAATGGCGGCTGCACAAAGGCTGCTATCGAGCGTATAAATGTCACTTCCCCATACTTCATATTCTGAGCCAGCACAATTTGCCGGACATTCAAACAGCGCGTAGGGTACAGACTGATTAACATGGCTGGTATTCAATACCAGTTCACAGGTGGCTTTCTCCATGATGAGGCGATACCCGTCGAGGGTAAACGTGCCTTCCTGAGGAGCAAATGTCAGGCTTCGTACAATCTCGAATGCCTCTTCAGTACGAAGCGCGGGATCTGTTTCTGTAGGAATAGTGGTTAATGACGCCCATACCCAGTACCGTGCATCCAATGGAATGATGAATGTATTACCCATCAGCGCTTCTGCCTCAGAGACATCCAGATACTGGATCACGCGGTCATCTGAGAGGGTTTCACTCAGAATATCCCGCTCAGGATCATAATCTTCACGGCCAGTGTATACCATGGCTGTCATGGACATGATCGAAGTGCGAAATGTTTCGATGGACAGCTCTGACACATCCTGAACCGAGATCAGCATAAACGCCTCGAAATTATCAAAGCTTTCGCCATAGAATAATGCGGCGGATGATTCAATGTACGGATATTCGGTGTAAATCGACCAGCCTTCCGGATAAACAGTCTCGATACCTTCTTCAAAACGCAGTATGCCGGGTTCGAGATCGGCCACTATAACAGCCCCATCCGGAATATAGACCTCTTCCGTAGGTGATAGGTCTGTTTCTGTATCGACACTATTGGTTTCGACGAATGTGACAGAGGCCAGTACATCATAAAAAACATCGAGAACTTCGGGCGTTGGGGGAATAGTATCGCCTTGCTTACCTACAAATGACAATACCGCCGTTCCATCTGGCAGGTTAAATGCAACAATTTCGAACGGAACGCCAGTGGTCGCCACTGATGTCTGTTTTAATGCGGGCAAATTGCCCACACGAACCGCCTCTGGTGTCTCCTGTTCGATGACATTTCCAGCCAGTTTCAGGAAATCAATAAAACCACTGAGCACAATATCCGCGCTGGTATCTGCTTCCAGACTATTGAAGTTGTAGAGCGCCGCTTCACCGACACTGATGGTGATTGTCCACCCGTCTTGATCCGTTAAAACAAGTGTCAGCGGAGAATTTTCAGCAGCCTCCCATGCAGATGGGTAACTGGCAGTGACTCCTCCTTCAGTGGTATATGTCGCATCCGCTGGCTGTGACGAAAGAGGCGCAGTGAAAAATACTGCGATAAGCACAGCGCAAATCCACATGACATGATAGATCGGTTTCATTGGTTCGTCCTTGCACGAATTGATAGGGGAAAGATTTACTCAGTGCTACAATAACGGCCTATCGTTTACTCAGCGTTTATTGAATACGTCTGAATATGCTGCAAATCAACTTGCTCGGATATCCGAGCGTTTCCCTTGATGGAATCCCTGTTACCGACTTTATCTCACAAAAAGCACTGGTCCTGCTGTGTTATCTGGCAGTGGAAGCGCGCCCTCACTCGCGTGATTATCTGGCCGGGCTGTTATGGGCAGAGATGCCGCAGGAACGGGCGCTGAGTAACCTGCGTCAGGCACTGCATAACCTTCAGAAACTCGTTCCCGGTTATGTGCGCAGCAATCGTCAGACGGTGCAGTTTGATACTTCACAGGCATTCCAGCTTGATATCCGGCTGCTGGACGATAAACCTGAAGAGCCGGCGGTTCTATTGGCAGCGTATCGGGATACATTCATGGCGGGGGTAGTGATCGCAGATGCTGAAGAACTTGACCAGTGGCTGACTCGTCAGCGTGAGTCTTACATCCTTCGTTATCAACAGTATCTGGAGGAACAGCTCAACACTCGTCTGTTGCTGGGTGAAATTGTCCAGACGGAAGCGCTTGCACGTCACTTGATTGCTCATGATGCGTACCGAGAAACGGCTTATCATGCACTGTGGCGAACACTGGTATATCAGGGGAAGATCAGAGAAGCATTTCAGAGTATCGAACAACTGCGCGAGCGGCTAAGCAATGAACTGGAAGCAGATTTAAGCCCCGACACTCAGCGAATTGCGCATCAGGTGACGCTGGCGCAGTCTGCCGTTCGACACAACATCCCTGCTGTCCACTCCCTGTTTATAGGGCGTGAAAGTGAAATCAGCCAGATACGCCGCAGGCTCAGACAGACTGAATGCCGCCTCATTACGATTACTGGTGTGGGTGGTGCTGGAAAATCGCGATTGGTGCAGGAAATTGGCCGGATAGAATCAGGCTGGTATCTGAATGGTGTGTGTTATGTGCCACTTGCAACCATCGTCGATTCGATCTCTCTGATCTCTGTGCTGGCCGAGAAACTGGGTATCGTTCTTCAGAATGTCAGTAATGCACAGCATAAAGTCGAACGTTTTCTTGCGGAACGTGAGATGCTGCTTATCTTCGATAATGCAGAACATCTGCCAGAATTCGCACACTGGCTGTCAAATCTTATCGCGGCTGTGCCCGAACTTAAGATCATGGTCACTTCGCGGCATCGGCTTGGACTGCGCGAAGAATGGGTGTTCCCTCTCGATGGCCTACCGTTTGACCCGTCAGAAGATAATGCCAGCGTTCGACTGCTGATACAAACAGCACTTCAGCACGGGCAGAAACTTCAGCGAGACCATGATGCAGCCGCATTGTGTGCACTTCTGGAAGGGCTGCCCCTTGCGATCGAACTGGCAGGTGCGATTATGGCAGATAATGCTGTTGAACTGCTTGAACAGATTCAACGGAATAAGGATTTCTTACAGGCAGGATGGATCAACACCGATCCGCGACATCAAAGCCTGAGAGCGGCTTTCCTGACCTCATGGCAGCTTCTCAGCTTATTTGAACAAACGGCACTGGCAGATCTTGCCGTGTTTAAGGGGGCGTTTTCTACAGAAGCGGCGGCTTTCATCGCAGGTGCAGATGAAGCGCTTCTACAGGCGCTTTATACAAGATCGCTTATTCGTTATGACGGGGCCAGATGGAGCTTACATGGCGTCATTCGCCCTTATGCCAGCGAATTTCAGACAGATCTCCCGGATCTGAACTCGCGTTTTGAAAGCTATTATCTGGGTATTATAGCGCAGGCCAACACTATCTTTGATGCCCGAAGGCTTTCGGAAGCGGTTGAACTTTTGCGGAGTGAACTTGACAACCTGTACCAATGCTGGCAAACCGCGCTTGATCAGCGTCGCCTTCATGTGCTGATCGATATGTCATTCACCCTGCACCGTTTCTATGAGGGCATCGGGTGGTATATTGAGGGACTGACCTTCTTTCAGAAAAGTCTTGAGAGACTTTCACTTGACCCGGGGGATGAACGTGAAAGGGCGCTGCTGGGACGCTTAAAGATGCATATTACGGGTATGTATCTGCGTCTGGGGCGTATTACTGAGGCTGCTGCTGATGCCAGGGAAGCGGTCGCTCTCATTGAACAGCAGAAAAATACAGATGGTGTGCTGGCTTTTTCGCTGAACCTTCTGGGCATTGCCCAGCTTTATACCGGGAACATGTCTGAGGCGAGATTAACTCTGGAACGCTGCGCTGACATTTACCGTCAGTTGAAGATGGTAGAACTTCTCAAGCCGCTGGTCAATCTTGGCGCTATTTATACGAGAACGGGTGAAATCGAAAGTGCACTGGCGGTATTAACAGAGGCGTATGACATTGCCCGGGAGATGAATGATGATCTGGGGGCTTATCACGTCACGAATTCTCTTGGCCTTAGTTATATGCTGCTTGATGACTATGAATGTGCCTGTCACCACTTCGAAAATGCGCTGCTTCTCAGCAAGAGCAGCGGCTTCCTGCAGGGTGAAGCGATTACCTCCAATAATTTAGGTGATGTGTACACATTACTCGGTCATCCGGAAAAGGGTTATGAGTATGCCGAGCACGCCGTCAGGATTGCCAGAAAGCTTCAGGATGTGCGCAGCCTGATCTATGGTCTCTCGACACTCGCTTTAGCACAGGTTGCACTTGGGCATCCTGATAGCAGGGATACCCTGAAAGAAGCGCTTAAGCATGCGCTTGCCTCTGGCGCTGAACCGATGATGACCACCGCGCTGTATCCTGTCGGAGAATGGTATTTATCAGTCGGGCAGGCGGAAAACGCGTGTAAAGTCTGGACGTCACTCATTGAGCATCCGGCGGTTGAAATGGATTATCGTCGCCGGGTAAAGCAGCATTTGCAGAATGCACAATGGGGTGAACAGGCAATTTCGCCCGATTCACTTCCAGCGCTGATCAATCATGCCCTTACCATCCTGAACAGCCAGGACAGGCCGCTTCATCTCATGTAACCGTTGATGATCTGCTTTTATCCTTTCAAACCGGTCATCTGGTTACCGTTGGCATCCAGTGTCAGCAGTTTGGCATTGGTGACAAACGTATCCCAGTCCCAGATCTCGTCGTCTTTGAATCCCGGCGGGGTAATGCCAGCAGCTTCAAGAAGATTGGCGTTGTAATAAAGATGTGGCGCAACCCAGGTCGAGCCGATGCCATGCCAGCGCCCATTTTCGTCGGCACAGCGCGCAGCTTCCTGCGGCAGGAAATAATCCGGCTGTCCGAGCAGTGGATCATTCATAATCTGATCGGTGATGTCGAGCAGGATGCCTTCTTTGCGGAAGGTCTCATAATCACCGGAGCCAATAAAGCTGGTATCGGGAGGTGTCCCGGCAGCGATATTCGATAAAAACACCGTCGTGAAGTCGGTATCAGGGGTGTGTCGCCATTCGACTTTAATACCGGGATTTTCCTGCTCGAAAACCTCAATAGCGGCCAACACACCATCCTGTTCCGCCGTGCCTCCCCAACCTGCAAAGGAGATCGTGGCTGCATCCTGCTGTGCCATTCGTGCCGCTTGCAACACACCATCCAGTTGAGTAAACGTGGTGGCAAAGGCTGCCGATGTCCCTGCTAACTTCAAAAAATCACGCCGCGACATTTTGCTGTTTGTCATTTAAAGGCTCCTTATATTGACTAATTTTCTTTCTCTGTAACCTATCTTCTCCTGTCTGTTCTTACTCCCTTCACTCTGGCCGTTGATGTCTGGATTACTGTTCCCGAATCCAGACGCGCATTTCACCTGGCTCTCGATTTGCCCAGAAAGCATAGGGAATTGCCTTAAATGAGGTAGGGGTTTTGTCGTAATTCAACTGGCTCTGCGGGACATATAAGCCATTTGTCCATTCGACAGGCTCAGTGCGAATGGCCTCGCCAGTAATGACGCACATCCCGCCAAAGAGCGTCTCATCAAACTCGGCGGAGAGATGGGCATCACGGGGAATGGTGATATTGGCTAAATTCGCGCCGTTATCGACTTCTTCGAGACAGTAGATGATCGGCCCATACTGGAGAGCGATACAGCCTGCGTTATGACGCACATTGGGATGTGACGCGATGCGTTCGACGGGCATTGCCAGGGACAGCACCACCGAGTCACCATTGTTCCATTCCTGATGAAGTCGGGCATAGCCGTTCCCTACTTCAGCTTCAACCGGACTTCCGTTGAGCGTCAGATTGTAGTCGTGGCACCATCCTGGGATACGCAGTGCCAGCGTAAACGCCGTCGGCTGATCGGTCTGCACTTTGAAGGCGATATCGCCTGCCCAGGGGTAATTGGTCTGCTGTTCGATGTGAACGCCGCCACCTGGTAAAGCGAAACGTGCCGTACTCTGGTTGTACAGATGGATGTAGATCGTATCGTCACTGAAGGAGGCGAAATACTCGCCAATATCGGCGACAATGCGCGCCAGATTCGGTGGACAGCAGGGACAATCGAACCACTCGCTGCGACGGTAGTATTTGTCTGTGTTGATACCGCTGAAATGGTCATGCGGGTTCACATAAGGATAGGAGGTCAGTGGATTCGCATAAAAGAACTGATCGCCTTCATAGGAAACCCCCGCCATCACACCGTTGTACAGCGCCTGTTCCATGACATCGGTGTATTTGCTGTGAGGGTCGATGTCAAACATGCGTTTCGCCCAGAAAACCAGTGAGATCGAAGCGCAGGTTTCGGCATAGGCCGTTTCATTCGGTAAATCATAGCCGAAGGTGAAGCCCTCGTTGGCGTGTGCTGGCCCCAGCCCGCCGGTGATGTACATCTGATGACGGGTCAGATCGTCCCAGATCTGGCGACAGGTTTCCAGCAGGGAAATATCACCTGTTTCCCTGGCAACATCGGCTGCGCCTGCATACAGATAACAGGCACGTACAGAATGCCCGGTGGCTGTGGTCTGCTCGCGGAATGGTATATGTGCCTGACAATAACGATAAGTCGTAGCCCAGAATTTAGCCGGGTCCTCACCGCGTTCTTTCGCTTCGATGTCAAAGAAGTTAGGCTGCTGTCCGCGTTCGTCGATGAAATATTTAGCGAGGTCGAGGTAACGTTGTTCGCCTGTTGCCCGATAGAGCCTGACTAATGCAAGTTCGACTTCCGGATGTCCGCAGTAGCCGTGTTTCTGTCCTTCATCGGGGCCGAAAAGACGATCGATGTGATCTGCGTATCGGCAAATAACATCGAGCAGCGTCCGTTTGCCGGTTGCCTCATAGTAGGCAACGGCGCTTTCCATGAGATGGCCTGCATCATACAGTTCGTGCCAGTCGCGAAGGTTACGCCATTTCTGATCGGGTTCTATAACGGTGAAGTAACTGTTGAGATAACCGTCGGGGAGCTGACCGTCCTGAATGCGGCGAATGATTTCATCCGCCTGCTGCTCTAACGCAGGGTCGGGGTGATTGCGGAGACTGTAACCCACCGCCTCTAACCATTTACCCAGGTCGGAGTCCCAGAACTTGTGGACGACATGATGATCGTGGCGCGGGTCATTTTCACCATGAAGATGCCACGCATCCGTCCGCCCTGTCAATTCAAGCTGGTGATAAATTGCTGGAATTGTCCGGTTGCGATTAAGGCTCTGGCGCTCTCCCCAGAAGCCACCATCGATTTTTATCTGATCCAGATGTACAGGATTTAAATTATCAATCACGCAGTAACCTTCCTTAAATTTTATCTAGACTGTACCGATTGTGTGCTTTTCTCAACAGACCTTAAATTCGTACAATAGCAGGACGATTCCGACTTTTTGCAATCCGATGGGTACGCTAAACTGGACAATACAGATACTTATATTGGCCCGTGTCTGTCAAAAATAAACTGCACCAGCAAGATGCTGGAATTATTTCTTTCGAGGACCTGTTTATGACGGCAGATTCGCTGCATTTGCAAATGATTTCTCCTTTAAAAGCCCAGAACGCGGGATTATTTATCGCACGGGGCACCGCGATGCACCCTACGCGCGTGATCGATTCCCATGAACTTATCTTTGTGAAACATGGTGAGCTGGATATGTGGGAAGATGATCAGACATTTCATCTGGAGGCGGGGCAGGTGCTGCATCTGTTTCCGCATCGACAGCATGGCAGCAGTAAACCGATGCCGCTCGGCCTGAAGTTCTACTGGATTCACTTTGAAGTTGAAACGACTGATCGCAAGCGCTGTGGAGGGGTTGGATTCGCGCCTGAAATCGAAATCCCGCAGGTGACGCAGATCAGACATCCGGAGCGGTTGGAGCGCTTGTTCCGCACTTTTCTTGAGGATCAGGAAACAGGGATGCTGCAGGCGGCTTCTGCCAATCTGCTGACGACATTGATGCTGCTGGAAGTCGCAGTCTGTGCTGAGGAAAAAGCTGCCGATCAGGAAGCATTGAACTTTATCGCGTCACGTGCCCAGACCTATATCCGCCTGAACTTCGATCGCAGCATTACGACCAGCAAAATCGCGACCGCACTTGGTTATAACGCCGATTATCTGGGGCGCATCTACCGCAAGGTTTATGGCTGTACGCTGACTCAGGCAATTCATCGCAAGCGCGTCGACATCGCCTGCGATTATCTGCTGGAGACCAATATGACCATAGAGC
Source organism: Chloroflexota bacterium (assembly GCA_023430545.1). Classification (GTDB taxonomy): domain Bacteria; phylum Chloroflexota; class Anaerolineae; order Aggregatilineales; family Phototrophicaceae; genus JAEZAF01. Next base: position 23,571 of record JAEZAF010000214.1, on the reverse strand, counting down.
AAATCGCGCTGAAATGCGGTTTTCCAGACGCGGATTACTTCCGACGTGTTTTTCGACGCTGTATGGGGATTTCACCCGGTAATTATCGCGACGAGTATTCAAGGTTCCATATCAACACCCATTAATCAGATGTGTCATCTGCTGGAAAGTTGATCCGCAGTACCGCTAGTTCAAGCGCTAACGCTCCGGCGTCAGCTCAAAGTCAGAAGCGACGGCACGCACAATGGCCTGTGTGCGATTGACTACACCGAGCGTGCTGTTACAGGCTGACGATGATCCCCGCTTTGCAGATTCCATCCTTTTGATAGGTGACATCCATTCAACTTATTTCATACCCTGAGTTCAATCTGACCTGCTGAGTGTGCGCTGTGAAAAGCCCATCTTTGACCAGCGCAGGCAGCACTGCACCGTCGGATTACAACTAATCGATCATCACAGGGCAAACGAAACTCATGTTGGATGCAAACCTCCAGTACAATGCACATCACAGGGAAGCGATACGTCAGGAAGTGGCGCAGTTACGTCTGGCGAATTCGCTGAAGCCACCAAGACGCCGCTTTGGTCTGTTCGTATGGTTACACCGACGTGTATGGCGGCGCTTACACTGGACGTGGCGCTCACCTCAGCCCGCTGTCACCGATATGCTTGAACTTTCCTCGGTACAGGACACATAAGGTTTCAAAAACCCCGAATCCGCTGCATAACAGCCGCTTCAGACATCACATCCACAGGCGGACAGGGTGATCCCGCGCTTGTGGATGCGCGTTGGGCCTTAGCCAGCGAACTGGCCTGATTTCCCCTCACTGCTACAAATTTTTACGACTTTGTTGACAGCATTTGATTTCACAGTAGAATAATCAATTATTGATAATCAATTATTGATTGCTATTGGAATGAATTTGCTGTCACAACCACGAAACCTGACTACCAAGCTGAATTCTCTGGCAGATCAGGTTTACGAACACCTGCGTCTTGGCATTATCTCAGCGGAAATAGCACCTGGACAGAAGCTGGTCGAAATGGACATTGCCAAGCAAATGGATACCAGTCAGGGGCCGGTTCGTGAGGCCCTGCAGCGGCTTGAACGCGATGGTCTGGTGGAACGCCTTGCGCGGAGTGCGACGTTTGTCACGAGTGTTCCGGTCGATGAAATGTATGAACTGTTTGCAATTCGCAGCAGTATTGAGGCATTTGCTATCCGCAGGACTGCACAAAGAATTACGCCAGACCAGTGCGATGCACTGGATAACCTGATCCACCGGATGGAACATGCAGGCAGCGAGAACACCCTCATGCTCCTTTCTCAATATGATATGGAGTTTCATCGTTCCCTGGTGGAGTGGTCGGAGAGTGCGGGGCTGCTGCGTGTCTGGACACCGCTTTCCAGCCAGATTCAACGCTTCATTGTTCAGTCTCATGCTGAGCATTATCCCAACTATGTCGAAATCGCCACACGGCACAGTCCGATTGTGGATGCCCTGCGCCAGCACGATCCAGAAAAAGCTGCGCAGGCGGTACAGGAGCATATCATGCTGATCTGGCCGAGGATTAACCCATAACCTTGTTTTTATCCGTGACCGAGCGGCAAATCATGCGGATGAAAGTTGAACAGCTTTAGCGAAGGAGGTGCAGCGCGAGTACCCCGGCAATCTGAGATATTTGTTTGAGTTAAGGTTTTTAGGGAGAACTACATCATGAAAAGAAGGAATTTTAGCCGTCGAGAGTTTCTCCGTTTGACCGGTAGTGCCGGGGCCGCGCTGGCAGCCGCACAGGCGGGACTCTCTCTGGCACAGGATGCCACTGCAACACCGACTCCACCTCCTACAGCAACACCACTTCCGCTTCCTGTTGGGGAAGCGGGAAAACTTACGGTCATTCACAAAACAGAATACTTCGAAGTTGTTCAATCGATGTTCCGTGATACGGTTGTCAATTTCGCAGCAGACCGTGGTACTGAACTCGATATCTCGACCGCTAACCCTGAGTTGTTTGGCGATTTTACAGCCAAAATGCTGGCAGCAGTGCAGGCTGGCAATCCGCCTGACCTCGGCTACCATGTGTTGAGTATCCCTCAGATGTACTCGCTCGACATCGTAGAAGATGTCTCAGACGTTGTGGAGAAGGCGATCGAGTTATACGGGCCGGTGATCCCGGTGATTGCCGAGTTTAATGCGAAAATTGATAACAAGTGGTGGGCGGTGCCGTTCATGTCTACCACGGGTGCATGGTTTGCCCGCCGCGACCTGTTTGAAGCCAAAGGGATTGATGTTCAATCCCTCGACACATGGGACAAACGTCGTGATGCGGCGCTGGAAGTCTCCGACCCGGATAACAATGTCTGGGGCTGGGGCTTATCGGTCAACCGCAGCGGTGATGCGCATGGTTTGATTCTGGCCGTCATTCAGGGCTTCGGTGGCAGCTTCACCGATGAAACCGGGCTGCGTGTAACCTTCAATTCACCGGAGACGCTGGCGGCGGTCGAATGGCTGGCAGATATTTATACCAACGAGAAGTATCGTCCGATGCTGCCGCCGGGTGTCGAAAGCTGGACGGACACCAGCAATAATGAAGCGTATCTGGCAGGCACAATCGCGCTGACCATCAATCAGCCGAGCGTTTACGCCAAGGCGAAGGCTGATGGTAACCCTGTCTTTGAAAATACAGCAGTGCTGAATAACCCCTTAACACTGGATGGTCGTTCGCTTGAAGCGGGTGCGAGCGGCTGGCTGACGATCTTCAAGGGTTCAAAGAATATCGACCTGGCTAAGGAACTCATTCTGAACCTGCTCGACCCCGTGAATTACACTCCAATGGCACAAAATGGTGGTGGGCTGTTCCTGCCTGCATACCGCGACCTCTGGACAGAAGAATTACTGGGCGCAGATCCTAACTTTGCAGTGTTCGAAGATATTCTTCTGACGGAAGAAGTCTTCTATGGACGTTCACATCCGGCGAAGCCGAATGCATTGATCGATGCGATTGATGGTGCGGCTATCACCAGCCAGATGATGGCAAATATCATCAATGGGGATATGACACCCGCTGAGGCTGTCGAGGAAGCACATAACCAGATCGTGCAGATCTTCGAAGAGGGCGGCGCGCTTCAGTCCTAGCACCGCACATGGCAGAGCAGCAGCGGCGTCCCGCGGGATGCCGCTGCGCACTTCTCATTTGTCACCACTGAACCGAAGACAGGGGGCGATATCGTGTGGCGCTCCCTGTAACCACCGTCTCATGATCACATAGATCATGCTGATCGCATTCTGCATGATCAGCATGCTGCCGAAGACACTTAGAGTTAGATTTTTAAGAAGCCATCACGATGGCTCCATTGAAAGAGACAGCTTATGGATCAGTCCGAAGGAATACCAGTATCGCTGGAATGGCCTCCGCGTGATCGTCCTATGAGGACCCCTCCGCTGACGCGAATTTTGGGACGCGACTGGAAGATGGCGCTTCCCTTCGTTTTGCCGATTGTCATTATCATGGCCGGGCTTATCATGTGGCCGTTCATCAATGCCATTATGCTGAGCACGACCACTTATTCGGTGATTACCCGCACGGAACAATACGTCGGTTTTTCGAACTATACGCGGCTGCTGCAGGACAATGATTTCATTCGCTCTGTCCAGAATACGTTTTCGTTCACATTTATATCGGTGACGATCAAATTCATCATTGGCATGGGCATCGCGCTGCTGCTTCATGCCCGGATGCCGTTTCGTAATGTGCTGACAGGCGTGCTGCTGCTGCCGTGGATTGTCCCGGAAGTCGTCACGGCATTGACGTGGCGCAGCATTTATGATCCCATTTTTGGTGGATTAAATCCAATTCTGCAACAGCTCGGTATTATCGACCGTTCGGTGGCATGGCTGGCCGAACCGGGTCTGGCGATGCCGAGCGTGATTGCGGTCAATGTGTGGAAAGGCATTCCTTTCTATGTCATCCTGCTGCTGGCCGGTTTAAAAGCAATTGATCGCGAGCAGTACGAGGCCGCCGAAGTCGATGGCGCGACCGTAATTCAGCGTTTTCGTCATATCACGCTGCCGGGTCTGCGCTATGTGATTCTCACCACGCTGCTGCTTTCCTTCATCATGACCTTTAACACCTTCGGCCTGATCTACCTGATGACGGGTGGTGGGCCGGGTGGCGCGACACGCGTGTTCTCGATCCTTGCTTATGAAAAGGCCATCGTCGGCCTGCGTTTTGGGCCGGGGACCGCGACTGCGCTTAGTATGGCCCCGTTTATGGCACTGCTTATTTTTGTGCTGTCGCGCTTGATGCGTCCAAACGATCAGAATCATTCGGTCGATCGAATATCGATCCTTGATCGGGTGCTGGACGTGTTTGGCCGAGTGCTTGGATGGGTGCTTGACCTTGTGTTCCTGCCGTTTGAATGGGCAGCGCAGTTGGTCAGTAATGCCTTCAGCGCACTGATCCCACCACCGGCGCAGGGCCATTCGCGTCTCAAGCGCTCGCAGAAAGAACAGCTTGGGATCGGGGTTCGTTTGCTGATGCTGATTCCAGTCTTCATTTTTGTGCTGTTTCCGTTTTACTGGATCGTGGTGACCTCGTTTAAGACTGACCTGCAAATTCAACGGTTTACGTCGATTTACGTCCCGGAACCTTGGACAACGGAGCAGTACGACTCGCTGATCAATGATACGCCGTTTGTGACATGGTTCGGTAACACGCTGCTGGTCGCTGTTGCCAGCACGATGGTATCGATTGTGATCGCAGCGCTTGCGGCCTACGCACTGGCGCGCCTCCGCTTTCGCGGTGCTGGAACACTCACCACGCTGCTGCTGATCACCTACCTACTGCCGGCTTCGCTGCTGTTTATCCCGCTGTACCGTATCCTCACCGATCTGAATATTATCAACTCCCATTTGTCGCTCGTCGTCACTTACCCGACATTCCTGATGCCGTTTGCGACGTGGGTCATGATGGGTTACTTCCGTTCTATTCCGGTTGAACTGGAAGAAGCCGCACTGATTGACGGTACGGGCCGCTTCGGTGCGTTCTGGCGTATTACGCTTCCGCTGGCCGCCCCCGCTTTGCTGTCGGTGACACTGTTCGCGTTTACTAATGCATGGAACGAGTTCCTGTACGCCTTTGTGTTTATCACCAGCGACCATCTCAAGACTTTACCTGTCGGGTTACAGCTTCTGGTGTTTGGTGATATCTACCCGTGGGGAAAACTGATGGCGGCATCGGTGATGATGGCGATACCGGTGGTCATCGTTTACATCTTCGCCCAGCGTTATCTGGTGGGCGGATTAACGGCTGGAAGTATCAAGGGTTAAGCCAGGGGTTTTCTATACATCAGCAGGGAAAGCAGAACTTTCCCTGCTGGTTTCAGGGATGAAATATTTTTTATTTGAGTACATTGAAAAGGTTCATGAATGAAGATTACTGATGTGCAAGCCTGCGTGATCGGTCGTGAAGAACCGGACAGCGGTGGCAGTGTATGGACCTTTGTGCGCATATACACGGATGAAGGCATTGTCGGTACGGGCGAGTGTAATTCTGGCGGTCCGGGTTTTTCCGGCTTTGCCACGAAAGCCTCGATTATCGCGATGAAACCGGTGCTGATTGGAGAAGATCCCTTCAATGTCAACCTGATTTATGAAAAGCTGCGGCGTCTGGGGCGTTATGGCGGCTCCAGCCATGCGCCGCTGATCTTCGCTTTGACCGGGATTGATAATGCGCTTCACGACATCATGGGTAAAGCGCTGGGGGTGCCGGTTTATAAACTGTTAGGCGGGAAATTCCGCGACAAACTGCGGCTCTATGCAGACTGCCATGCCGGTGAGACCAGCGATCCACAAGCCTATGCCGATAAAGCGCTGGAAGTCGTGTCTGAAGGTTTCACTGCGGTGAAATTTGATGTGGATAACGCCGTTGCAGGTAAGCTGGATGCTTATAACTGGACGGTGGGTGCCAGAGAAATGAACCAGATTATCGCGCTGATCGAAGGACTGCGAGAGGCACTCGGTTACGCGACCGATCTGGCTATCGATTGTCACGGGCAGTTTGATCTGCCTTCTGCCATCACACTGGCAAAAGCTGTCGAACCACTGCGGCTGCTGTGGTTAGAGGAACCGGTTCCAGCGGAAAACATCGACGCGCTGGCACAGGTGCGTCGTTCGAGCAGTACGGTGATCTGTACAGGCGAGAATCAGTATACGCGGTTTGAATTTCTGGAGATGTTCGCACGGCAGGCAGTCGATGTCATTATGCCTGATCTGGCGAAAGCGGGCGGCATTGCTGAAGCCAAACGGATTGCCGATATCGCGGATGCGCATTATATCCCGATTGCGCCACACAATGTGTCGTCGCCGTTGGGGATGATGGCGGCCTGCCATGTGATGGCTTCGGTGCCGAATTTCCTGCTGCTGGAATTTCACAGCCGTATGATCTCATGGTGGAGCGATCTGTGTGACGGTGATAAGCCTTTCGTCGAACAGGGTTTCATGACCGTCTCTGAGCGTCCTGGTATCGGGGTAGAACTCAATGATAAAGTCGCGAAAAGCCTGCTTTGGAACGGTGATACTTACTTCGATTAAGTCATAGCATTTTTAAAAGGACGCATAATGTCTGAACAACCTTCGGTCGTCGAGTTACAGGCACGATGGGACAAAATCCGCGTGGCGAATCTTTATGATACGCTGGACGCGATGGGCTATCCGAATCAATGCCTCGATTTAGGGATCAAGCCGCTTTTCGTGCAGCGTCATCTCGCCGGGCAGGTGATTACGGTGCGCGGTGCGGCGTATCCTAAATCGTCAACCGATGAAGAACCCAGCGACTGGACCGGGAATTATTTTGAAGAACTGCGAACGCTGCTTTATCCCGGCTGTGCTGTTGTTGTGGAGTCTGGTGGCGAAGTGCATGCGGGTAAGTTTGGCGAGATGACCAGTTGGGCACTCAAGCAGGGCGGTGCGCACGGGATCGTAATCGATGCCTATATTCGCGATTATTTCGGCCTGGAAGCTATTCCCGACTTCTCGCCATGTGTGCGTGGGACATCACCGATCGAATCGGCCAGCCGCTGGCGGATGACGGACGTCAATGTGCCGATTGGGATGCCGGGAACGATTACGGCGCGGGTGCGTGTGAGTCCCGGTGACTGGATTGTCGGTGAGGCAGATGGCGTTATCGTCGTCCCCAAAGCGATTGCGATGGAAGCGCTGGTGAAAGTCGAAGAGATGGAAGCGCGTGAGCAGGGCATGCGTGAAGATTTTGCACGCGGTGTGTCTTTTGATGAAGCATATAACCGGTGGGGACGTGCGTAAGCAGCCCCGGTATTCAACCTTCAGGGAACGAGCATAACATGAGCAGTGATGAAATATTTCTGGTGCAGTTCAGCGGGGCAGACGGTCAGCGGCGGCTTGGGCTTGAAGTAGGGGGTCGGCTGACATCAGGGGAGACGAGTACTTCTGCTATCGATTTAGATACGCTGCTGTCATCCACACCTGCCGCAAATCTGGTGGCCGTGCTTCAGGAACGTCTGCAGGCATCGGTTGAAAATGATGCGATCACACACCATGTCCCGGTCGGGAATCAGGAAATCTGGGCGGCTGGAGTCACGTATAAGCGCAGCGAAGAAGCCCGTGAAGCCGAGTCGAATAACAGCTCGATGTATACACGGGTGTACAAGGCGCAGCGGCCTGAACTGTTCTTCAAATCTATGGGGTACGATGTGGTGGATCTCGGCGAACCGGTTGGCATCCGTTATGATGCGACATGGTCGGTGCCGGAACCTGAACTGGTCATCGTGCTGAATGCCCATATGGAAGTGATCGGTTTCACGATTGGCAACGATATGAGTTCGCGGGATATTGAGGGCGAGAACCCGCTTTATCTGCCACAGGCGAAAGTGTATGAGAATGCCTGCGCTGTTGGCCCACGCATCTGGTTGCAACCGGGGGCTACACAATGGCCGGATGTTGCCATCGAATTGCAGATTGAGCGCAGTGGTGAAACTGTCTTCAGTGATACCACGACAACCGCTGAACTTCATCGGTCACTCGGGGATCTGGTGGATTATCTGGGGCGCTGCAAACGCTTTTCGAAGGGTGCCTTCCTGTTCACAGGTACGGGGATTGTCCCGCCGGATTCGTTTACACTGGAAGCTGGTGACAGAGTGCGAATAAAGATTGATCCGATCGGTGAGTTAGTCAATACGGTACGTGTTGTTGAACGCACATGAAAAGTGTTCTGAAATTATTCTTTTTTAAGAAATATCCTGCTGTGATGTTGAGGCATTATGAATGATCAGCCGCTGATTACTGACCACGTAAAACAGCATTCCCGGCCTTCTGATCTGCGTATCACGGATCTGCGGATTGCCAATCTGGTTGGGCTGCCGATGGATGTGTGCCTCATCCGAATCGATACCAATCAGGGTATCAGTGGCTATGGTGAAGTGCGTGATTGGGCGAGCAAAACCTATGCACTGATGCTCAAGAGTCGCATTCTGGGCGAGAATCCCTGTAATATCGACAAGATCTTTCGCAAAATCAAACAATTCGGACATCATGCGCGACAGGCCGGTGGTGTCTGCGGGATCGAGATGGCGCTGATGGATCTGGCTGGGAAAGCTTACGGTGTCCCTGCATATCAACTTGCAGGTGGCAAATTCCGTGAGCGCATCCTGTGCTACTGTGATACACCCACGACCAAAGATCCGGTGGAGATGGGAGAGCGTCTTAAGCGGCGTATGGACAGGGGTTTTAAATTTCTGAAAATGGATGTCGGTATCGATCTGCTGGAAGATATCCCCGGCGCTATTTCGGCCCCGCCAGAGATGGTTACATCGCATCATATCATGCATCCTTTTACCGGTATTCAGTTAACCCGCAAAGGTGTTGACTGTCTGGTAGAGTATGTTGGTATCGTGCGTTCAATTATCGGGGATGAGATTCCCCTTGCTGCCGATCACTTCGGACATATCACGCTGGAATCCTGTATCAAACTGGGAAAGGCGTTGGATCAGTTTACGCTCGCCTGGTATGAAGATATGATCCCGTGGCAGTTTACTGAGCAGTATGTTCGCCTCACACGTTCGGTCACTACACCGATCTGTACTGGCGAGGATATTTATCTCAAGGAGAACTTCAGGCCGCTGATAGATGCCGGTGCTGTGGCTGTTATTCACCCTGACCTTGCGACTTCTGGCGGTATTTTGGAGACGAAGCGCATTGGAGATTATGCGCAGGAGCATGGCATTGCGATGGCGATGCACATGGCAGGCTCTCCAGTCGCAACGCTGGCAAGTGTCCACTGTGCAGCAGCAACCGACAACTTCCTTGTGCTGGAAAATCACTCGGTGGATATTGAACGCTGGAACGATCTGTGCGATGGCCTGCCCAGGCCGCTGATCAACGACGGTTATATTCAGGTTCCAGAAACACCCGGACTGGGCTTTGGGGATATCAACCTCGAATGTGTGCGCGAGTTTCTTGATCCGCGTGATCCGCTGTGTTTTGATCCGACCGATCTATGGGATAACGAGCGCTCAAGTGATCGGCTGTGGAGCTAGTGAGTTGTATCTTATGCCAAACCCTATCATGAAATGTCAGGTAGCAAATGATTACAGGTAAAAATAACATCGGTGGACACTGGATCGCAGCAGGCGATTTTCAGTTTACAGGGTTTAATCCACGCACACGTCAGCCAACGGAATGGAAATTCACTGACGCGACGGATACCGAGGTGGCACAGGCGGTTGAGCAGGCGGTTGAGGCGTTTAAAATCACGCGCAATCTGTCTGCACAGGTGCGTGCTGATTTTCTGGATGATGCTGCCCGTGAAATTGAGGCACTCGGTGACACACTGCTTGAGATCACCGATACAGAAACCGGATTGGGGATGGTGCGTCTGCGTGGAGAACTGGCACGGACGACGAATCAGATTCGGGCGTTTGCCGGGATGCTGCGTGACGGGTCGTTTGTCGATGTGATCATTGACACCGCCCAGCCGAATCGCACTCCGGCACCCCGCCCTGATATTCGCCGCATGTCGTTTCCGATTGGCCCGGTGGCAGTTTTTACGCCGAACAATTTTCCTTTAGCATTTGGGACTGCTGGTGGAGATACCGCTTCAGCTTTGGCAGCAGGCTGTCCGGTGATTGTGAAAGGGCACCCCGCTTATCCGGCGACCTGCGAGCTGATCGCAGGCGCAATATCGCGTGCGGTAGAGGTAAACGGACTACCTACAGGTTATTTCTCCTTTATTCAGGGTAGTCAGGTCAGTGTTGGGCAGGCACTGGTTCGTCAACCCGGCCTGCAGGCGATCGCCTTTACAGGTTCGTATCAGGGTGGCCGTGCGATTATGGATGCTGCTGCTGCCCGCCCGCATCCCATTCCGGTTTACGCCGAGATGGGCAGCCTTAATCCTGTTATCCTGCTTCCTGGTGCGATTGCAGCTTCTCCAGAGGGTTTGGCGGATGGACTGGTTGGCTCTGTCACAGGGGGCAGCGGTCAGTTCTGCACGAAACCCGGGTTGGTGCTGATCCTGAAGGAAAATGCCGCGTTCGTTGAACAGTTCAGCGCGAAAATGGGGGAAAAACAGCCTGCGGTCCTGCTCAATGAAGGCGTAGAGCGTGGACTAATGGCAGGTGTGACCGAAACGGCGAAAAATCCTGCCGTCACACTGAAAACAGGTGGCACACAAATCAATGACGCAGGTTACTGCTTTGCCAATACGGTCATGCAGACAACAGCAAACGCATTTTTGCAGGATAAAAGCCTTCAGCGTGAACATTTTGGACCTGTCACCTTTTTTGTCGTCTGCGACTCGATGGATGAGATGCAGGCAGCTATCGAGCAGCTCGAAGGCAACCTCACGGCTACCATCCATGCGTCGGATGATGAACTTGAAACGGCAGGAGGACTGTTTGATCTGCTGCGCGAAAAAGCGGGCCGTCTGCTGCTGAATGGCTTTCCAACAGGTGTCGAGGTTGTCCATTCAATGGTACATGGTGGACCTTTCCCTGCGACTTCCGCATCGGGTACAACATCTGTTGGGTTGACTGCAATCCGTCGATTTTTACGCCCGGTCGCATTTCAGAATTTGCCGGATGCACTTCTACCGGAAGCGCTTAAAGACACGAACCCTCTGAATATCTGGCGGATCGTCGATAACACACTGACTCGCAACGCTATTCAACGGACGACCTCTGAATAACGCAGTTAACCCGTGTATGTGAATGCAGAATGAGGTAGCAAAGCGTCAGGATCGTATGAGATGATATCAGCCGAAGAAATTCTCGGTACGGATGCCGGGATACACGATAGTCGGCTGTTCGGTGAAACCCGAGAGAGTAAACTTCCCCTTACTGAAGAGATGCTGCTTAATGAGCCTAGCGGCAATCTGTTTGGGATGACGCAGAATGTCGCGATGGGCTGGAATCCGGAGGAAGTCGGACGCAATCATTTTGTGATTGTGAGTACCCATGGTGGACTGCGTGAGCCAGACGGAAGCCCGATTGCATTAGGCTATCATACCGGGCACTGGGAACTTCACCTTCAGGTCAAACAGGCCGCACAGACGATTCGTCAGCAGGGTGCACTGCCCTTTGCCGTCTATTGTTCAGATCCCTGTGATGGCCGTTCACAGGGCACAAAAGGCATGTTCGACAGCCTGCCCTATCGTAACGATGCGGCAGTGGTGATGCGCCGCTTGATTCGGTCTCTGCCCACCTGTGATGGAGTGATGGGCATTGGGACCTGCGATAAGGGATTACCGGCAATCCTGATGGGATTAGCCGGAACCCGAAATCTTCCGGGGATTGCTGTACCCGGTGGGGTGACGTTACCGACACCTGATGCGGAAGATGCGGGTATGATTCAAACCATTGGGGTGCGTTTTGCACATGGTTTGATCGACCTTGACTATGCGGCGGAAATGGGATGTAAGGCATGTGGTTCCTCCGGAGGCGGGTGTCAGTTTCTCGGTACCGCCGCAACGACACAGGTTGTGGCAGAAGCCCTAGGGATGGCTTTACCTCACAGTGCCTTGTCGCCATCCGGTGAGCCGAGCTGGTATGACATTGCCCATCGTTCCGCACTCGCCCTGATGAATCTGCATCAGAAGCGCATCCGCATGAGCGACATTATCACGCCGCAATCGCTGGAAAATGCCATGCTGGTTCACGCAGCGTTTGGCGGCTCAACCAATCTGCTGCTGCATATCCCTGCGATTGCGCACGCTGCCGGACTGCCTATACCGACAATTGATGACTGGATCCGAATTAACCGCAGCACCCCGCGTCTGGTGGATGCACTGCCTAACGGTCCCCGCCACCATCCAACGGTGCAGGTTTATTTTGCTGGTGCAGTGCCAGAGGTCATGCTGCATCTGCGTGAGATGGGGCTGCTCCATCTGGATGTGATGACTGTGACCGGGCAGACCTTAGGGGAAAATCTGGATTGGTGGGCACACAGCACACGTCGTCAGGTTGCACGCGCACGGTTAACAAGCGAAACAGGGGTTAATCCGCATCATGTAATCATGTCGGCGGAGGAAGCCCGGTGTGCGGGACTGTCGAGCACTGTGATCTTCCCGAAAGGGAATCTTGCTCCACAGGGTGCGGTGATTAAAGCGACATCGATTGATCCGAGTGTGCTGGTCGATAATGTCTATCGTAAACGGGGGACAGCGCGGGTGTTCACATCAGAGCGTGAGGCGATCCGGGCGGTCAAGGGACAGACGGATTATAAAATCCAGATGACGGATATTCTGGTGCTGATCGGCAGCGGCCCCAGCGGTACCGGTATGGAAGAAACCTATCAGCTTACCTCTGCACTTAAGCATACGCCGTGGGGAAAGCATGTCCCCATTCTGACGGATGGGCGCTTTTCCGGAGTGTCAACCGGGGCATGTATCGGACACATCGGACCAGAAGCGCTGGCGTCCGGGCCGATTGGCAAGCTGCGTGATGGTGACATCATCGATATTGTGATTGACCGAAATACGCTCGAAGGGCAGGTTAATCTGCTGGATGAAGACGGTCAGCCGGTGACATCAGATATCATTGCCAGCCGTCCGATGCATCCCAATCTGGCACCCAATCCTGATTTGCCAGATGATACACGACTATGGGCGGCGCTTCAGCGTGTGAGCGGTGGCACATGGGCTGGCGCGGTCTATGATGTCGATAAGATCATTGAGGCCCTTCAGTCTGTCTACCTTTAGCTGAGGACATCTCCAGCATCATCTCAATCCAGTTCTGATGTGTGCGATAGTGATGGGCAGTGTTACCGTAGACTGTGTTGATAGCAGGCCAGTTTCCATCTCCGGGTTCATGAGGAAGGTAATGGCGGTAAGGTTTCTTCAGATCATCATCCGTTAATGGAGCCAGCAACTCCAGCAATCGGATGTGGGTTTTGTGAAATTCTGCCTGGACCTGGTTGAGCGGCTCATCACGGTGAGCCTGAAAGATCACCAGGTTCATGGCATCCAGATCTTCACTCAGATACAGGCTTTCGGAAACCCCCAGACTTTCGTGACGTGGTTTCCCCGTGAGGAAAGCAACCACAGAGTTCTCCCATGCTGCCAGATGAGCGATATGATCCTTGATTGACCAGCCATCTGTATTCCTGATGGCTGTCAACTGCTCCATATCCAGCCGATCCAGCAGTGAATGGAGTGCCTGCCAGTCGCGTTCAATGTGAGCCAGTAACGTCGCCCGGGTTGTGACAAGTTCTTCGCTCATAGAATCTCGCCTAATGTTAATGACATGCAAATAATGTTTCTGTTGATCGAATGATACTGGCGAATCCACTGTCTTTAATTCGGCTCTTAAGCCAATTCAAGAGCACGAACTGTACATCCTCTTTAGTCGCTGACCTTCTTTCATTTGACGACTTTCTGAACACGGCCTGATGCAGCTTTATAGCAGTATGAGCAGCTTTTCTTCGCCACTATGGGAGGATTTTCAGTGTGGAGTATAACCAGGGTTTTTGTCTTAAGAGAATTTAGAATTAAGACATGTCGAAAGTGACAATGGTAGATTTATGAGAGATTTGTAACCGTAAAAACGTTATGGATGCAAAGGTGGATCTTAAGCTAAAGTTAAGTGTGAAAGGGCAAAAGGGAAAGCAGATGTCAATGGATGTTACTCCACCGACAGCACTTATTGTGGATGACAACTACTTCAATCGGGATTTATGTGCTCTGGCTCTCGGACATGTCGGTTACCAGGTCATGCAGGCTGAGAATGGGCTTGAGGCGGTAAATCTCTTACAGGCACACAAGTTCGACCTGTTGATACTTGATCTGGAAATGCCAGAACTCGATGGTCGTGGGGTGATGCGCGAAATACAGACTTCGCATGAACATGACATGATGTCGATCATTGTCATGACGGCGAACGCTCATATGGCGACGGATGAAGTCGATATGAGCGTCGATTTTGTCATTTATAAGCCGATTGATGTCAACGAATTTTCAAGGCTTGCCGAGCGACTCACCAAGCGCCGCGCTAACCACTAGCTGACTCTATATCGGGATATCAAGCAGAGACTGTACCCAATGGTACGGTTTTTGCTTGTACATGTCCGAAAAGCGTTGGGTGCGATCGACAATCCAGCACGGAAGACTGCATGCCTGCGCAAAGGCACCGTCGGACCACGGATCATCCCCGATGACAACAGTTGTCGCCGGGTTGATGTCGGTATGGTGTGCCGTAATATAGTTCCACAGACTGCTGTGCGGCTTGGGCTGCGTGTCAGGCGAGTTGTGGGGCGTAAAAACACCGCGAATATATTTATCTATTCCGAACAACTGAATATGCTTCGGGGTATGACGGTTGTTTGAAATGATATAGATATGGCGACCGCTATTATACAGCCGCTCCAGAAAAGGCACACTGTCCTCGAACAGGGAAGGTGTGTAACTGGACTGAAGGTCCAGTGAAAACTGCGTCAGCAGGGTGGACGGCCACTCCATTTCCTCAAACAACACCGCCAATAACTGCGCTGTGTCGGGATTTTGCCGGCTGCGCTCCTGAAGCACCAGCAGGACCTGATGTAACCGGCCTTCATCATAATCTAACTGATGTTCGCGACTGAACTGGGGAAAAAGATGCTGAAAAACCCAGCTCAGGTGGCTGACCGCTAAAGTCTCGTCGAAATCCACTAACCACGTCTGGATATGAGCACTTGTCGAACCCGAAACAGGTGTATGCAGATGAGTTTGTGTCATGATGCCATTGTGAGAAAGACGTCCGTTTCAGTTTGAGGGCTGGCGTTGAATTCTGCGAACCATGCCCAGTGTGCTGGCCGGATCGGTGCTGAGCTGCACGATCCGCTGCCGCTCAATTTCAAGCAGATCGCCTGTGACCTGCCCGCTGTAATCTGTTTTGGTGGAGCGTAACGGCTTGCCAAAAGCCAGATCTTCCAGCATCGATTGCAGTGTTTCCTGAGTCAGATAGAGCGAAGGGTAGGGGGTGAAAAACATCCTGAAGGGACCCCCGCAGACCATTGCCATCGGCAGCATTGACCTTACCTTGATGTCCCCGTTACGGTTTGACCCCAGATAAAAGTGCGGCATCGGAAGATCGGTCCCGTACACGGCCCGCGCATAGTAACGATACAGCAGGTCGTGCATTTCCTGTAAATCCGTGGACTGACGGAGTGTCGACTCAAAGGCAGCGTGTTCTGATTCACTCATCACCTCGTGGGCACGCCAGAAGGAGTAAAGCGGAATCGGTGCAACTTCCCAGATGATCCGGCGGCGTCCATCCTGATAAGGCCACTGGTGATTAAAATCCTCGAATTCGCGACCAAGCTGGTGCGCAAACTGATCCTGAGGCAGGTGAAGCAGGGTATCAATACCGACCAGATAGGGGTCAATTTCGTGACGTTGATAGAAGTCGATCTTCGCATCGTCGATGACACGAAGGCACATCCGCGCGGCCTGTTCCCGGTATTCCTCTCCTCGCTCGTAAAATCCCTGATAAGAGAACAGGGGAATCACAAGATTCTGGCAACCGAGTTCAAAGAAGGTCTCGATTAGATCGAACAGGCGCGTGAAAGCGTAATCGGTGTACTCGGTAAAATCAGGGATTAACCCGGGATTTTCCTGATTTCTCTGACGTTCCAGAATAAAGGTGGTACGAGTTCCGCCTGGTGCGAAAATACCCGTAAGTCCTTCCGGATAGCGTTCCCGAATCCGGTCAGCAAATACAGTTGATTCAGTCATACGGATTTAATTTTAGTTCCAATCATGGATTGTACTTCGCTGACAAAGGTGATGGCGGTGATCGGTTTGGCGATATACCCGTCAAAACCTGCAGAGGTGAAGCGATCCGAGTCGCCAATCATGGCATGTGCGGTTACGGCAATCACCGGAATATGCTGCCAATCCACGTTCTCGCGAATTTTTTCCAGTAATTCCAGCCCTGACATTTCTGGCATCTGAATGTCTACCAGCAAAAGCGTTGGCGCTTCTTCCGTCATTAACTGTAAACATTCGAGACCGGAGGCAGCCGTGCGCACGGCTGCCTTATGGAATTTCAGAACCAGCTCCATTACGCCGAGATTATCTGGTTCATCATCGACAACCAACACATGCCAGTGCGACAGATCCTGCTGCATCACTCATACCTCGTTCTCTTCGGGGGAAGAGAAAACTGATTATTCCTTTAAGAGTCGGATTCGCTGGACTTGCTCAGCTACCAATACGATCTTATTACGACAAAATCCGAATTAAAGTAAAGCTTGCGAAATGTTACTAAGCTGTGATCTGGCGCAGATAGCCGACCAGTCCATCGTCGAAGGGCTTGGGAAGGTAGCCATCAAAGCCACGGTTGATGACTTCCTGCTGGGTGTCATTGGTATAGTATGCGGTTGTTGCGATGATGCGGCTGTTGGATGCGATCGAAGTACGGCGAATGCGATCCAAGGCCTGATAACCATCCATACCCGGCAGGAAGATGTCCATCAGGACAACATCCGGCTTATGGGACCGCAGGAAGTCGATGGCGGTTTCCGCATCGCCAACGATGTTGAAGGACATCTTATAGTGCCGCATCATGATCTCAAACACAGACTGCACATCGGGATCATCATCAACCAGCAAGACTGTAATGGGACGATTGCTCATTTTCTGCTCCTGAGATTAGATAGTTTCTGATTTTACATTTTCACCAGGGACAAAGGCACGGGGAAGCGTCACAGAGAACGTCGTCCCGTGGCCAAGCTCAGATGCTATTTCGATTGAACCACCCAGTCTTTCGACCAGGCGCTTGGTGATCGCCAGTCCCAGACCGGTTCCCTTGTACTTCCGCTTATCGGTACCGTCCACCTGCTGGAAGGGTTCAAAGATGTATGATGCTGCATTGGGAGGCATGCCGATACCGGTGTCCCTGACCTGGAACTTCCAGTTGTTGGCATCGACGGTATCCACATCGACGGTTACGCCGCCTTTGTCTGTAAACTTGATGGCATTGCTGACGATATTGACCAACACCTGCTGTAATTTGTTGGCGTCGCCCAGCACGACTTCCGGGACTTCGTCGGAGAAGTTTACATCCAGTGAGATATTTTTCTGGTCAGCAAGGCTTCGCAGGCTTTCCACTGTATCCTGAACGACTTTCTGCGGGGACATCGGTGCGAGGAAGACCTGGAGTGATCCGGACTCGACCTTGGACAGGTCCAGAATGTCGTTGATGAGACCGAGCAGACGACGGCTGTTATGCTGCATGTGTCCCAGCAGCTTTGACTGCTGAGGATCGAACTCTCCGACCATGCCTCCGATCATCGCCTCGTTATAGCCGATGATGGCGTTGAGCGGTGTGCGCAGTTCATGGCTCATATTCGCCAGAAACTGTGACTTGGCCTTGTCGGACTCTTCTGCTCTCTGACGGCTGAGTTCCGCCTGAACACGGGCTTCTTCCGCCTGATACTGCGCGAGTTCTGCGTGGAGCATGGAATTGTGCATGGCGTCGAGACGGGCGTCAAATTCGGTACGCAGGCGGTACAGAATAGCGCCAACGGCTGGGACGAATAAGGCCGCAGTCACTACCGCCTGAGAGAGATTGTAGGTGGGCTGGCTCGGATCTGATGGCATTGAGAGCGCCATTGCCAGACTATAGGCCCCTACTGCCGCGATGCTGACAGGAAGAATTGAATTTCGCGGGAGGACAAGCGCGCCCGTGATTACCACGAACATGCTCATCGGAATACCGTTGAACAGGTTTGTGAAATTCTGCTGGTTCAGCACCAGAATACCGACGTACCCGATCAGCAGGGTAATAACGACTGACCACGCCGCAGCAAGAATGCGCTCACGTGTGACGAAAAACGCCGCCAGCGCAAAACCTGCCAGCGCAAAAACGTGAAGGGTAGGTAACGATACAACGCCCCACGCGTTGCGATACACCACGATGGTTAATATAAAACTGATTGAACCAAGCAGCCAGACTAATGCAATCGCAATGCGGATGCTCTGCTCGCGGAACGCCTCATCGCGATCCTGCGAACGAGGACGCAGCCATAAGGTGAGCGCTGATTGTCTTCTTTGCGATGCATTCGCCTGTGAGGCTGATGTTACTGCTGACATTGTTACCACTCCATATACTGGAATAAAGCACTTAGAATCGCCGCCTTCACAATATTATGAGGGGTGTAAAGTACTTTGCTAATCCATAATGGAGTATAATGCCGTTTGTCATTATGGAAACTTAAGAAACTTACGCCTTTCTCAATTATTGCGGGGTCAATCCTTCCGACGGTGCGATCCCATAACAGCAGAGAGTCAATGCAGTAGGCGGTTTCCTCTGGGGTCGAAGCCCCCATGTAACCCCATCCACCATCCGCATGCTGTGTTTTAATAATCCACTTCAGGTGAGATTCGGCCAGTTCGGGATCGAGCCGATGCAGCGCCCGGATAGCGAGATGACTCACGTAATAGGATGATGTATGCCATTTATCTGACCACAGCGCATCATTCTGGTTGAAACGGTGCAGTGCCTTCAGCACTTTTTCCACCCATTCTGGCTGTCTGGGATGTTCCGGGCAGTCCTGCAGGGCGATTAGCAGGCGCAGATGCGCGGTCGCCGATGGGTTTGTCTCGTTCCGATAGTTACAGAAATGATCTTCCATCTCGAAGTACTCGAAGACATCTGCCTCAACCGGATAGCCGCCCCAGCGCAGGATGCTAAAGCAGGCGGCGGTAATATCGAGATCAGGTACCTGGAAGTAGCTGGAGTAATGTGCGCCGGTGATCGGGGACCATTTTTCCCATACATGATCGAGCACCTGTCTGACGACTGGCATGTCGGGATCAACGATACCCATAGACCGAAGATGGTTCAGTGCCCAGGCGATTTCAAAGATGTCATTCGGTGCAAAAGCGGGGACACTCCCATCCTCTTCTCTCACACTTTTCAGGTAATTGAGCGCGCCTTCATGCGGATAATTCAGCAGATAGGCGGCGGTAGCCGCTGGTGAACTGGCAACCGAGTAATTTGCCTCTAATACCTGATCCCCATCATCAATCGTGCGCCACAGCCCCTCGAATGAGAACGAGATCACATTGAAGCGCCAGTCACGGTTGGGTTGTGCCAGTAGTGCCTGCACTTTCCGCTTATATGCTGCTTCGTAGCGAATGGGGAAGCGGGGGATATCCAGACCCAGTTCTGTGGCATCCTGGGCAAGCGATGTCGAGATAATGGGAAAACCTACGGTATCACTGGCGTCCCGTCCCAGATGGGTTGCCAGTTTCCACAGAGCATCCTCACCACGCTGCACACGACGCGCATCGCGTCCGTTGGTCCCGGCTTCCTGGAGCGCAACGACTGCTGCCAGTGTAGAGACAAAACGGTCATGATAGTGGAGCTGCGAAGCCCCCCATGTGCCGTCCTCATGCTGGTTATGGCGGAGCCATTCGATCGATTCTTCAAAGTCATAACCGGGGTAGCGTGTTGCCAGACGTGCGATCCATGCGGTGTCATATGCTACACCGTGTATTTTCCCTCTACCCAGTTCTTCCAGAAGCGCAAAAACCTCGGCAGCCAAATCTCCACGTGCATCGATACTGTACTGTAATTCGCTCATGTTAATTCTGGTTACATCCTACGGTTGATACTTCCGACAGTAATATAACGTTATGTAATTATTTTTGTAATCTGGGTACGCACTATATGTAACAGTTACGATCTTTATTGTCACTAAAGCTCAAGGCATATATTACGAGTAAACTTACTTGCGAAAGTAGTGATTGATGTTTGTAAGTGCTTATGGCATCAATAGAGGCCTTAGAGGTGAAATGTGAACTGTGACCAGCGTTGAGGGCATGCTGCGATGAAGGCTGTTAGAGTATTGAAAGCATGAATTTACATTATATCAGTGCATGTCTATAGTCCGTCTTAATTAATTAAGGAGTATTACTGTGTGGGGACAATTATCGATGCCGTGGCAGATTGCTATCGGACAGGCGTGGACTGCCTACTGTGCTGGCTCGTTACCGATTGGTGCAGTCATCGTCTCGCCGCAGACAGAAGTGATTGCTGAAGGGCGGAATCGGGTTTATGACGCTGCTGTCGATGGTGATCCGCTTCAGCTTCGGCACCACTTTATGGCACATGCCGAGCAGAACGCCTTTCTCT
Organism: Chloroflexota bacterium; assembly: GCA_023430545.1. GTDB lineage: Bacteria > Chloroflexota > Anaerolineae > Aggregatilineales > Phototrophicaceae > JAEZAF01. The sequence goes on along the minus strand of JAEZAF010000214.1, from coordinate 2,951 downwards.
CACTGGGCTTCCGGCACCGTGAAAAGCCAGAAACCAAGCAAACGCTGGCGAGTTACAGCCTGTACACGACGCTGGAACCCTGTGATATGTGTCTGGGGACGCTCATCCAGTCGGGGCTGAAAAGCGTCTATTACCTGATCCCCGATCCAGTGGGTGGTGCGGTCGAGACACTGACGGCGACGGCACATGTACGTCAGAAAGACATCATGGCACAGGTGGCGCAGCCCGGTCCCGCCGCAGATATCGCTCTGGCATGGATGATTGTCACGATGGTCAAGGGGGGGATGGCGATTTCAGCCGAGACTTTCCCATTACCAGCGGCTTATTCAAAGGGGTTTGCTTTAGGCAAAGTGCTGGCACAGTCGGGTGATCTGGACCGGTTCTCTTTCGAGCAGATGCCTGTTTCATCGGTTTACGATGTGTTGTTTGAACAACTTCAAAACCTGCCTCCAGTTCGCTGATCTTTTATCACTCCAAATCACACAGCCGCTGAACCACTTCGGTGCTGGAATCTGCGGCTGTGTGGAGTTTATCCCAGAGGATCTGCACGGTTTGTAACGCGTGAAGAGGCCAGGTGGCTTCGTGCTGTCTGGTGAGTGATTTTCCCGCGACCAATTTCATCGTTTGAATATTCAAACACATTGTAATAATTCAAAATAAAAGGGCGACTGTATGATGAGATTAACCTAACTTACAGCCTCTTTACGCTTCCATTTTCCCCGGCTGCACGTAAATACCATTCTCTTGTCTGGCATCGTTTTCAATCGAGGCCATGACCATTGCAAGAAACAGAGTCCATCATGCCACAGGTCATACTTACTCATTCGCAAAATCTCACACCATCCGATTCATATGTCGAGCAGCAGTTAGAACGATGGGGGCTTGATGCCACCTGGCAGCACCAGTTTGAATCATGGGACAATCTCTGGCAGGTACTGCGGACTGCCGTTTTCCAGAAATCCGGGGCCGAAATCGCGCAGGTCGGGTCTACCTGGGTGAGTGGACTTCTGGGGATGCAAGCCTTACGGCCTTTTACAGTCTCCGAAGTGCTGCGGATCCAGCAGGCTGGTAACTTCCTGCCAGTTGCCTGGAACTCTGCCGAAGCAGAGGATGATACAAAGAAGCGCGTCTGGGCTATTCCCTGGTCCAGTGATGCGCGGGTGATGTACTACTGGGAGGATATGTTCGAGCAGGCCCGGATCGATCCTGAGGCTGCTTTCAGCGATCCCCGCAATTTTGAGGATACACTGGAACGGCTTCAGGCCAGCGGCTTTGAGACACCGTGGGTAGCATGCACTGCTCGTGAAGTGAACACCGTGCATCATATCTGCATGTGGATCTGGCAGTATGGCGGTGAGATCCTCAGCCCCAATGGGCGGGAAGTGCGTTTTACCGAGCCTGCCGCCTTAGCCGCAATCGAGGCTTACTTCCGACTGCATCGTTTTATCCCTGATACGCCTGAAGGACTGACCGAAGCCGATGTTCTGACACTGTTCCAGCAGCGGAAAGCCGCCTGTATCCTCAGCGGGACGTGGGTGGTTACCCATGCGATGAGGGCGGATGCCGATCTCTTCTCGCGTCTGGGAGCAGCCCTGCCGCCTGCTCCGCCTTACGTTGGTGGGACCAATCTGGTCGTGATGAATCATCTTTCAGCACGGCACGAACAGTCTGCCATTGATCTGATTGTCCGCCTGTCCAGCGAAGAATTTCTGGCGGAATTTGCCCCTATGGCCGGTTATGATCTGCCGGTGCGTACTGAACTGTTCGAAAAGCCTCCATTCTCGAATCATCCGTTTATACCGGTGCTTTCGCAGGCGCTACAGACTGGCCGATCAATCCCCAACCTGATGCGGTGGGGGATTGTCGAGGACGAGCTGAAAACAGCCTTCCACAAGATCTGGATGGATATTAAGAACCAGCCAGATCAGGCTCTGGACGTGATTATCGCTAACCAGCTTGAGCCGCTGGCGGTCCGCTTGAAGCGCATGCTGGCGGTGTAGCAGCCCTGTACGCGACACAACGCTGATTTCGGGAGCACACGGTGCTCCCCTACATCGATCACGTTATACGGGCGACTACGGCGATACATCGCAGGCCGCCCGCGTTTTCCGTATTTTAAAGTGAATCTGCTTCAACACATCCCTGCATCGTGTGAAATGTGTGGAGCATGGCTGTTAACTCATCTGATCCTGAGCAGAGCCTCCGAAAAGGACGGGTTCCGGTGCATGGGTCGCCGCAGAAGCCTATCTCTCGTCTGAGGTGTAGAGGTATTCGCGGAAGAACTCCACGGTGCGGCTCATTGCCAGATCGAAGGCGGGTGAAGCGATGTTGTGTCCGCCGTTGGCGTATTCGTAAGACTCGTACACTTTTTCATTCTCCGCGAGTATGAGACTGAGATCCCGTGAATAGCCGATGTTGACGACATCATCATCGACCGAGTGGTGAAGCTGAATCGGGCTTTCCAGATAGTCGATATGCTCGGTGAGCGAGACGGCCTGCCAGAACGGTTGACTGGTATCCGGACGGCCATAGGTCTCGAAGATCTCGCTGCTGCGCCGTGATCCGGCGGACTCTGGAACACGGACATACGAGGTGTCGGTGATGGCGTAGGTGTTGAAATCGTCATAGCTGTAGACCGCACCCGCCCAGATCACGCCGGCTTTGATCGCAGGCTCGACGAGCATGGCCCGCAGGACCAGATTGCCGGACATACTGTGTCCCCACATCCCGATGCCGTCCGGGTCGATGATGTCCATACGCTGAAGGCTGCGCAGGGCGGAGATGGCGTCGATGGTGTAGGCAGGCGAGAAGTATGAGCCGATGGGTTCGCCTTCGGAGTTGCCGTGGCCGCGCATGTCGATCTTGAAGACCACGAAGCCGCTCTGCGCCAGCATATCGACATAGGCGACATAGCGCTCGGTGGTGCGGTAGCTGGTGGGCGGGATGTAACC